>JALYLZ010000135.1 GCA_030774015.1 Actinomycetota bacterium
CATGGCCTTCGGGTTCAAGAAGCCTGAGCATCTCGTCGCCCTCGCACTGCTCGACCGAGGCGGCTACTGCCCGCCCCTACCCGGACGGGGAGCTGCCCGATGAACCCACGGATGCGTCAGGAGAGCCGGATATGTGCGCCGCGTGGCCGAGGAAGCCCTCTCCGAGGAGTGTAAACGCCGGTCGAAAACGACAGCACCCGCGGCCTGACAAACGCCGGTCGAAAACGACAGCACCCCGACATCCCCGTTCTGCTCGGGCTCGCCCCGAGGCTTCCCGGAAGGGAAGCCGGCAGACGGGAGAAGGAGTGCACACGGACATGCAGATGTGGACCGAGATCCGGCGCAGGGTCCTCGTCGAGGGCACCTCGAAGCGTTCGGCCTGTCGCGAGTACGGCATCGGCTGGAGAACCCTCGAGAAGATCCTCGCGAACACGGAGCCTCCGGGCTACCGGACGAGCGCTCCTCGCCCCAGGGCCAAGCTCGGCCCGTACCTTCCGGTGATCGAGCAGATCCTGGCCTCCGACCGGGAGGCGCCCCCCAAGCAGCACCACACGGCGAAGAGGATCTTCGAGCGCCTCCGGGACGAGTACGGCTACCCAGGCGGCATCACCCAGGTGAAGGAGGCCGTCGCCCGGCACCGGCGCCATCACCAAGAGGTCTTCGTCCCCCTGTCGCACCCACCGGGCGAGGCCCAGTTCGACTTCGGCTACGCGACTGTCGAGATCGCCGGGGTTCGCTGCAAGGCCGCGTTCGCGGTGATGAGCCTGCCGTACTCGGACGCCTTCCACGTCTCGGCCTACCCCAGGGAGTGCACCGAGACCTTCCAGGCCGCCCACGTGTCCGCGTTCTCGTTCTTCGGGGGGGTGCCGACCCGGACCTCCTACGACAACACCACGATCGCGGTCCGCAAGGTGATCGGCCGAGAGCGGGCCCTCACCCGGGAGTTCCTCCGCCTCGAGAGCCACTTCCTGTTCGCTCATCGGTTCTGCCGGGTCGGCCGGGGCAACGAGAAGGGCCACGTGGAGTCCCTCGTCGGGTACGGCAGGCGCAACTTCATGGTGCCCGTCCCGGCCTTCGCCTCCTTCGCCGAGCTGAACGCCTCGCTGGAGGCCTCCTGCCGGGCCGACCTCGACCGTCGGGTGAGGGACCTGGTGTCGCAGCACGGCGATCTCGATCTCCGCCTCGGCCGCTGTGCGGTCGTCCGAATGGACCAGGCGGAGGACCCGGAGCAGGAGGAGATAGAAGAGGGAGCTGATCACGGCGGGGCATTGTCGCAGACCGGACCGCCACTGCTGGTCTCGGCCCACGATCGAGTTTCTGGACCCCACGGGTGCAACCGAGGGCGCTTCGCCTGCCGCTGCAGCACCTTCACCTCGTGCCTGAGCACCAGGAGCTCGATGTCCATTTCGTCCGCTGGACGACGTCCGGCTCCGAGGAGACGGCGAACGACGAAGCGCAGGTCTGGTCTAGGGCCCCCCGGGGGCACCGATGCTCTGAAGAGCGCGAACGTCGAGCGACCTAAAGCAACGGCACGGCGCCACTATGTGACGTGTCGGTTTGACTATCACTCCGTCCTGAGGAGCTCAGGACGACGGGTGACTCGGACCCACGGGAGCGCGGATGCGGTGACGATCAGGACCGCGCCCCCTACGGCGGCGGCCGTCAGGGCCAGGGGCCCAAGAGGGAGCAGCAGCGGTTCCTTGAGTATCCGGAACACCAGCACGGTGACGGCGAGAGCCACCGCGACGCCCAGCGCCAGGGCGATGCAGAGCGGCAGCACGATCTGCAGCATGACGGATCGGCGAATTACGCCTGCCGGGACCCCGAGCGCCGACAGCACGGCGATCGGCCGGCGGCGCTCCATCATGCCGTCGACCGTGCTCACAAGCAGGCTCGCCCCCGTCACCATCAGCATCAAGATGGCCACGGCCTCCGCCGCCCGAACCAGGACGACCTCCTCCCGAGACGAGCTCGACACGGTGTGACGGAGGGCTCCGGCCGTCGTCACCTGGTAGGCCCTCCACGCGAGCGCGTTGCGGACCCGCTCGAGCGTTGCCTCCTCTCCGCCGTTCGAGATGATCGCCACGCTGTCGCGAAGGCTCGTGCCTCCGTTCGTGGTCCTGTTGGTGAGGCTCACGGTGCGCACACCGGGGATCCCGCTCAGGTGCTCAAAGACCGCCCGGCGATCGCCGTGATAGTCGTTCGCGATGATCGTGGTGGCGGGAAGGTGCGATACCCACGGGGCGAGGTATCCCTCGCCCAGCCCCGCCGAGTCCCGGGCATCCGCGAGGACGGCCGCCTGGCCCACCCCGAGGAGGACAACGAGGACGGCGATGCCCATCACCACCCGCCCGGTGGACGTGGGGTCCGCCTCCAGGCGCCGGGCCCCGAGGAGCGTCGAGGGGCTGGGGGCCCGGCTCGCGACCATCCGCCCCGCCTGCCACCCGAGCCACGGCGCCGTCCCCGCCAGCCCCACCAGGACCAGGCCAAGGCCGCCCAGAACGATCACGCCGGGCAACGGGCTCGCCATCGCCGTCACGTGGTCACGCCAGGCCGCCGCGATCCCCAGGACGAGGAACCCGAGCCCGGCGACGGCCGGCCAGTGGGCGCCCCGCCTGCGACGACGGGCCCGGCGCACGATGCCGAGCGGCGTCACGACCAGGCGGCGCATCCCGAGCGAGGAGACGGCGAACGCGAACAGCGGCACGGCCACGAACACGGCCGCCCCCGCCAGGACGGGCACGGACAGGTCGGAGGGGAACCACCGGGACCGGACCGCCGGCAGTCCCGCGGCGCCTCGCCGGGCGAGGAGGAAGATCCCTCCGCCGCCGACACAGCCGAGCACCGCGACGAGCGCGGTCTCGATCGCGGCCAGGGCCCGGACCTGGGCGCCCGTGGCGCCGGCCAGTCGGATGGCGGCCAGGCGCGTCTCCCGGGTCGCGGCCGACAGCTTGGTCGCGGTCAGCACGAACAGGGCGATGGGAAACAGAATGGCGAGCGCGGCGACGGAGAGCATCACGAGCGGGGCCTCGCTCACCTGCCCGCTCACCACGTCCCGGGGCCTCGCCGCGATCACCACCGCATCGGTGGGATGGCTCCGGAGCCAGGCCGGGGCACCCACGTAGCCCACCGCCTCCGCCGGATCGAGCAGGCCGGCGGGCCCGAGCGGCCCGGAGATTCGCCCTGGCACCCGGGCGGCGAGGAGCGAGCCGTCGCGTCCCTGCAGCATGGCTCGCAGGGCCGGGGAAACGAACGCCTCGCCGGGGGAGGGAACCCGGGGCAGTCCGGGGGGAATCGGGCCCCGGCCGATCCGCTGCACCGCGATGAGCAGGACGTCGCGACCCTCGAACTCGCTCGCGAGCTGCCACTCGAGGGTGGCGTCCGCGGGCGGCCTCTGGTGGGGCTGGAGGTAGGTGTTCGCAACCCTGGCCACCTCCCGGTCTCCTCGGGCCTGGATCGCATGTCCCACCGCCGCCGCTCCGAGCAGGAGCGCCACCCCGGCACCGACGCCGCCGGCCATGAGGGCAAGCCGTACCACGCTGGCCCGACCTCCCGATGCGGCCACCTTGATCCCGAGGCCCGCGAACCGCAGAACCTTCACCTGAGCACCGGGACCTCGGCCACCCGCCCGTCCCGGAGCACCACCTCGCGGTCGGCATAGGCGGCCACCCGGGCCTCGTGCGTGACGAGCACGACCGTCGTCCCCTGGTCCCGGGCCGCGGAGACCAGCAGCTCCATGACGACCTCCCCGTTCAACGAGTCGAGGGACCCCGTGGGCTCGTCCGCGAAGACCACCCGGGGGCCGGTGGCGAGGGACCGGGCCACGGCCACCCGCTGGTTCTCCCCGCCGGACATCTCCCCGACCCGCTTCCCGGCCTGGGCCGCGACGTCCAGGCGCTCCAGCCAGGCCCGGGATCGGGCCTCCGCGTCGCGGCGGCGAAGGCCGGCCAGGCGAAGGGGGAGGGACACGTTCTCGACAGCGGTGAGATCAGGGACGAGCTGCCCGAACTGGAACACGAACCCGAACTCGTCCCGCCGGAGCCGCGTGAGAACGGTGTCGGACAGCGATCCGAGGGCTCGGCCCCGGTAGCGGATCTCTCCCTCATCCGGCCGGATGATCCCGGCGAGGCACAGCAGGAGCGTGGACTTGCCGGAGCCACTCGGCCCCACGACGGCCACGACCTCGCCGCCCCGGACCTCGATCGACAGCCCGTCCAGGGCCACGGTCTGCCCGAACCGCTTCGCCACCCCGTCGGCTACCAGGAGCGGCCCCTGCACGCCCTGCCGCCCTGGCCCGGTCACGGACTCACCTCCCGGGACAGTTCGCCGCGGAGGCGTTCGACGCGCCTGCCGGCCAGCTCGATCCACCGGAGGTCGGCCTCCAGGTGGAACAGCTCGAAGTCGCACGCCATCGCCTCGGTCAGATCGCCGGCCCGCTTGCGCTCGGTCAGCTCCCGCATCCGCGCCAGATGGGTCGCCCGCTGGGCGTCGAGCACCTCCGCGGCGGACCGCCCCGACATCAGCGCCAGGACGACCTTGGTGAACAGGGCCTTGCGGCCGAACCCCGAGGGCGGCTCAGGCTCGCGGAGCCATTGTTCCAGGTCGGTCACTCCGGCCGGCGTGATCACGTACACCTTCCGGTCCGGCCCCCCGCCGGCCTCCACAGAGTCGATGTCTACGAGGCCGTCCCGTCGGAGTCGCGACAGGGTCGCATAGACCTGGCCGAACTTGATGGGCTGCGAAGGCCCGAACCGGCCGTCGTACAGGTGCTTCAGCTCGTAGCCGTGGCGGGGGCGGTCCTCGAGCAGCCCCAGGAACGCATGTCCGAGCGACATCGGTCGCGACTATACACCCGGTGGATAGATAGCACCAGTACGGGGCGGGCTCTTGCAGCCAGCCACCGCGTGGAAGCTCCGCATGACCCAGTCGACGGTCGATCGGGGCCGGCCGATAGCTTTCGACACCGCCGTCCTCGCTTCCTCCGCCACCCTCCCCCGGTTTGAGTCGTCCCGGGGGCCATCCCGGCGGCCGGGGAGAGGCATCACGACCCGGTAGCACCGTGAAGGGTTCAGAAACCCTAATCGCATCACGCCGCCCAGCGATACTCGTGAATCAGCCCACCGAGCAGGTCCTTTCGCTCGACCGGCGCTCGAGCGCTCCGCCGGGCCGGTGATGTTCGCCGGCCGGCTGGGATCGCCAAGCCCAGTCCCCGATGCGGCCTCTCCTCTACGTAGTGAGCGACGTAGGCCTGGAGCACCCGCTCGCCACGTGCACCACCAAGGTGATGGTGTCGGTGTCCCCGCTGGCCATGGCCGTGTTTCGGGTGCAGGTCGGCGGGTAGGTGCCGCAGTTCCACCAGCGGGAGGACACCAGCTGGAAGAACAGGTTCGCGGCCTCCGGCTCGAACGGGATGTGTAGGGCGGGCCCCCCTGCCGGTAGACCTCGTCGACCTTCCCGAGGAGCATGAGCGTCTTGGTCAGCGTGTCGTCGATTCGCCCGAAGATCGCTTCGGATGTGGCCAGGATTCGCTGAGACTCTTCGAGCTCACGGTCGATCCGGTCATGCTCTTCACGTGGCCGGGCGGCTGCGCTTCGCCCACTTCCCGGTGGTGAAACGCCTGGAGGACTTCGACTTCGACGCCCAGCCCGACCTGGACCGGGCCCTGGTGGAGGAGCTCGCCACCCTGCGGTTCGTGGAGGAGCGGGCCAATGTGCTGATGGTCGGGCCGCCGGGCGTGGGCAAGACCATGCTGGCCCTGATCCTGGGGTACCGGGCGGTGGAGGCCGGGTACCGGGTGTACTACACCACCGCCGCCGACCTGGTGGCCCGGTGCCACAAGGCGGCCATCGAGGGACGGTGGGCCACCACCATGCGCTTTTTCGCCGGGCCCCAGCTCCTGATCTGCGACGAGCTCGGGTACCTGCCCCTGCCGGCCGAGGGTGCCGCCGCCATCTTCCAGGTGGTGTCCCGCAGGGCGGAGGCGGGCTCGATCATTGTCACCAGCAACCGGAGCATCGCGTCGTGGGGGGAGATCTTCTCCGACTCCATGATGGCCGCGGCGATCCTGGACCGCTTCCTGTTCCGGGCCACCCTGCTCGCCATCAACGGGGACTCGTACCGGATGCGGGCCCACCGGGAGCGCCTGGCGCAGCTTCGGGCAGGGATGGGGGCGTCCACGGAGGCGTCCGGATGAGCGGATCGGTCGCGGCCCATCTCGTGGACGGCGGGGGGATGACACCAACCCGTCTCGGAAAACGGCTCTACGGCCCTCCTGTGGCCTCGTTGCTCGGCCCCGAGCCCGGAACACAGACGACGCGTTCCAGGGCTCTCCCTCGCCGCCCGGATCCGAGGAGGTGATCATCAGGCCAGACCGGTAAGCTGCGCAGGGCTCAGGGGTGGGGAATTTCGATGAGCACCTCTGGGGAATTTCGGTGAGCGCCGTCAGCTCTCCGCGATTGGCTGCGATTCGATGAGGAGCTGGAGCGCCTGGCAGGGGTGTAGGGAGCTACCTCTGAAGCCGATGCCCTCAGGCGCTGGGATCCATTGACCGGTCGGGGTCATAGATGAGGCGAACAGGCCCCTCCGACTGCCACGTCCCCACCGATACCGCAAGTCGGTAAGTGAACGGACGTGAGGAATCTAGTCGACCCACGACCCTCGTCGTTCAGGCCCGGAATAGGGGAGGGCCCGGGAGCTTCCACCGGGGCCCTCCGGGAATCGGGGGGGTACAGTCCAGAGATTACCCAACTGAACGTGATCCCGACCCCCGCCGGGTCCAAGACCTTCGGCTTCCCCTCTTGAGGCGCGACCGTCGCGCGTTCCATGGCGGCCCGAAGTAGCTTACGGAGGTCTCCTTCCGTTTCGCGCCAGGTGCGCTGCTCGAGAGCGTGCAGCCGGAGCGCCTTCAGGTGATGGTGCAGCAGGACCATGGACTTCGACTGCAGGGCCTTCACGCCGATGCTCCGTTCAGGGAGGCGTAAGCCGAGAGGTCGGGCGGATCGATCCGGTACGGGCGCAGGTGCGGGTGCCCGTCGAGGGAGAACAGGGCGACTGGGCGCTCCTGGCGATGGTGAAGGATCAGGGCGATGGCGTCCGAGCTCGTGGCGTCGATCGCAAGGGCGGCCTGGACCGCGCCGGCGAGCTCGGCCACGGACGCGCGTTCCAGAAGGCGCAGCACCTTGATGAACTCCCGGGTGCCCAGGTGCGAGAGGTCGGCCTCCAGGCGCCGTCGCAGCAGGGCGAAGCAGCCGGGGAGTTCCCATCGCTCCAGGGGCCTGGCCACGTCGAGGGCTCCGGGCTTTCGCTCGAGAAGTGCCAGGTAGTGGGGGGGATCGAAGGTGGTCTCCTCCTTCTCCCAGCACCTGGGGTGGGTCGCCAAGAGCCGGGTGCCGCAGGCGATCCGGATCCGCTCGATGCCGCCGATGACGGTGAGCTCGTGGTGGGCGAACGCCGTGGGGACCGAGTAGTCGTTGCGGTCGAAGCGCACCAGGGAGAGCGAGTTCGCCCGGGCATGGACCACCCGGCGCGCCTCGAACGCCGAAGCGGGCAGCGGGAGCATCGCCGCCCGGTCGAGCTCCAGCAGCTCGGCCTTCGTCACGAGCTTGCCCCTCACCCGCCGGTCGAGATCTGCCCTGCACGACGCCTCCAGGCGAGCGTTCAGCTCGGCGAACGAGGAGCAGGAGGGGACGGGCACCATGAAGTTGCGCCTGCCGTACCCGACGAGGGACTCCACGTGGCCCTTCTCGTTGCCCCGGCCGACCCGGCAGAACCGATGAGCGAACAGGAAGTGGCTCTGCAGGCGCAGGAACTCCCGGGTCAGGGCGCGCTCCCGGCCGATCACCTTGCGCACCGCGATCGTGGTGTTGTCGTAGGAGGTCCGGGTCGGCACTCCCCCGAAGAAGCGGAAGGCGGCCACGTGGGCGGCCTGGAAGGTCTCGGTGCACTCCCGGGGGTAGGCGGAGACGTGGAAGGCGTCCGAGTAGGGGAGGCTCATCACCGCGAACGCCGCCTTGCGCCGGACCCCGGCGATCTGGATGGTGGCCTGGCCGAAGTCGAACTGGGCCTCACCGGGTGGGTGCGACAGGGGGACGAACACCTCCTTCCCGTGGCGGCGGTGTCGGGCCACGGCCTCCTTGACCTGGGTGATGCCACCCGAGTAGCCGTACTCGTCCCGGAGGCGGCAGAAGATGCGCTTGGCCGTGTGGCGCTGCTTGGGGGGCGCCTCCCGGTCGGAGGCCAGGATCTCCTCGATCACCCCCAGGTAGGGACCGAGCTTGGTCCTGGGGCGAGGAGCGCTGCTCCGGTACCCCGGTGGCTCGGTGTTGGCGAGGATCTTCTGCAGGGTCTTGTGGGCGATGCCGTAGTCCCTGCAGGCCGAACGCTTCGAGGCGCCCTCCACGAGCACCCTTCGCCGGATCTCGGTCCACTTCTGCATGTCGGTGTGCACTCCTTCTCCCCTCCTGCCGGCTTCCCTTCTGGGAAGCCTCGGGGCGAGCCCGGGCAGAACGGGGATG
>JALYLZ010000136.1 GCA_030774015.1 Actinomycetota bacterium
GTGGGGGGACCGCGGAGGAACGCGGTGCGGAGCCTCAGGGACCGCACGGCGTTCCCGCTCGCGTTCCGGGAGCGGTGGGCCCCGGGCCCCCGCGGCACCGCCGACACGGCCGGGACGTGACGGTTTGGCTTGTGCGAGCGGAGGCGGAGTCGAGGCGAGCGAGCCGAAGGCGAGCGAGACCGAGCGCAGCCGGAGCGAGTTCCCAGGAAACGCGCGGCGTCAGCGGTACCTGACGATGAGCGCGAACTCCTCGGGGTCGAGGCTGGCGCCGCCCACGAGGGCGCCGTCGATCTCCGGATGCGCCATGAAGTCGCGGACGTTGCCGGCCTTCACGCTGCCGCCGTACTGGACCCGCACGCCGTCCGCCAGCGTCCTCGAGTACAGCGAGCCGAGGGTGTCCCGGATCAGCTCGACCACCCGTCCGGCATCGGCGGGCTCGGCGTTGCGTCCCGTCCCGATGGCCCAGATGGGCTCGTAGGCGATCACCACCCGCGCGGCGGCCTCGGAGCTCACTCCGGCCAGGTCCGCCCGGACCTGGCCGACGACCCTCTCCTCGGTCCGGCCGCTGTCGCGCTCCTCCAGCGACTCCCCCACGCACAGGATGGGCGTCATCCCGTGGGCGAACACGGCTTTCACCTTCTTCGCCACCACCTCGTCGGTCTCGCCGAAGAGCTGACGGCGCTCCGAGTGGCCGACGATCACGTACGAGCACTTCACGGCGACCAGCATGGGCGGGCTGACCTCGCCGGTGAACGCGCCCTTGTCCTCGTGGTGGACGTTCTGCGCCCCCAGCCCGTAGGGGAGGCGGTCGCTGTCGATGAGCGTCTGCACCGAGCGAAGCGCCGTGAACGGCGGGCAGATCACCACCTCGACCGCTTCGGCATCCTCGGAGGACAGGAGGTAGGACAGCTTCTGGACGTCCTGGATGGCCTCCAGGTGCGTCTTGTGCATCTTCCAGTTGGCCGCGATGATCGGGCGCCTTGCGGGCATGTCAGCCTCGCTCCAGCACGCGGATGCCGGGAAGCTCCCGGCCCTCCAGGAACTCCAGGGAGGCGCCCCCGCCCGTCGAGAGGTGGCCGAAGGAGGCCTCCAGGCCCAGGCGCTTCACCGCCAGGAGGCTGTCGCCGCCGCCCACCACGGTGAACGCCTTGGCGCCGGCCACGGCACGAGCCACGCCCCGGGTGCCGGCGGAGAACGGCTCCAGCTCGAACACCCCCATCGGACCGTTCCACAGGATGGTCCGGGCGTCGGCCAGGGTCCGGGCGAACTCCTCCACCGTCCGAGGCCCGATGTCCAGGCCGAGCTGATCGCGCGGCATGGCGTCGACCCCCACGGTCTGCCGGGACGCGTCGGCCCTGGCCTCGGGCGCGACCACCACGTCCTCCGGCAGCTGGATCAGCGCGCCTCGCTCGCCGGCCAGCTTGCGGGCCCGCCGGACGTCGTCGAAGCGGTCCGGCTCCACCAGCGACCTCCCCACCTGCACACCGTCCGCGGCCAGGAACGTGAACGCCATGGCCCCGCCGACCAGCAGCGCGTCGACCCGGTCCACCAGCGACGCGATGGCACCGAGCTTGTCCGACACCTTGGCCCCCCCGAGGACGGCCACGTACGGCTCCTCCGGCCCTTCCAGGAGCTTCGACAGCACCTCGACCTCCCGCTGGAGGAGCCGGCCAGCCGCCGAGGGAAGCAGCTCGGCCAGGGCCACCACGGACGCGTGGGCTCGGTGGGCCGCCCCGAAGGCGTCGTCGACGTAGAGGTCGGCCAGGCCGGCCAGCTCCCCGGCGAACCCGGCGTCGTTCTGCTCCTCGCGCGGATCGAAGCGGAGGTTCTCCAGGAGCACGACCTCCCCCGCCTCGACGTGGCCGCACACCGACTGGGCTTCCTCGCCCACCACGTCGCCCACGGCGGCGACCTCGCGCCCGAGCAGCTCGGCCAGGCGGTCCCCCACCGGGGCCAGGCGGAGCTCCTCCTGGACCTGCCCCTTCGGCCGGCCGAGATGCGACGCCAGCACCAGCGACGCGCCGCGGTCCAGGAGCTCGTTCAGGGTGGGCAGCGTGGAGCGGATGCGGAGGTCGTCCGCGACCCGGCCTCCGTCCAGCGGCACGTTGAAGTCGGCCCGGACGAAGACGCGCTTGCCGGCGACGTCCGGCAGGTCGTCGAGGGTCCGGAGCCTCACAGGCGCCCGGCGACCATCGAGACCAGGTCGACCAGCCGGTTGGAGTAGCCCCACTCGTTGTCGTACCAGCCGATGACCTTCACCAGGTTCCCGACGACCATGGTCAGCTCGGAGTCGAAGGTGCAGGAGGCCGAGGTTCCCACGATGTCCGACGACACGATGGGGTCCTCGGTGTACACCAGGATGCCGCGCAGGCGGTCGGTCTCGGACGCCGCCTTGAACGCGGCGTTCAGCTCGTCGACCGTCACGTCGCGGCTCAGCACGCACACCAGGTCGGTGACGGAGCCGTCCGGCACCGGCACTCGCATGGCCTGTCCGTCCATCTTTCCCCTGAGCTGGGGAAGGACCAGCGAGGAGGCCTTGGCCGCTCCGGTCGAGGCGGGGACGATGTTGATGGCGGCGGCCCGGGCCCGCCGGAGGTCCTTGTGGGGCCCGTCGTGGAGGTTCTGGTCGCCGGTGTAGGCGTGCACCGTGGTCATCAGGCCGCGCTCGATCCCGAAGCTCTCGTCCAGCACGTGGGCCAGCGGGACCACGCAGTTGGTGGTGCACGAGGCATTCGAGATGACGTGGTGCGACGTCGGGTCATACTTGTCGTCGTTCACGCCCATGACGATGGTGATGTCCTCGCCCTTGGCCGGGGCGCTGATGACGACCTTCTCCGCTCCGGCCTCGATGTGCTTGCTCGCCTTCTCCCGGTCGGTGAACAGCCCCGTCGACTCCACCACGATCTGGACGCCGAGCTCCTTCCACGGGAGGTTGGCCGGGTCGCGCTCGGACAGGATGCGGAACTCGCGCCCATCGACCGAGATTCCCTCCTCGGTGGCCTTGATCTCCGCGTCCAGGACCCCGAGGACGGAGTCGTACTTCAGCAGGTGGGCGGCGGTCTTCGGGTCCATGATGTCGTTGAAGGCGACGAACTCGAAGTCGGCCCCGCTCTTGCTCGCCGCGCGGAAGAAGTTCCTTCCGATCCGGCCGAATCCGTTGATACCGATCCTCACGCTCACGCCAGCCTCCTCGGTTCGTCGATGCCACCAATCCTACTCACGGCGGCGCATGGGCAGGTGGCCGCCGGTCCACCGAACGGGGTAGCGCTAGCCCGGGATGGGCGGAGTGGTGAGGGAAGGGGTGGGGACGGGGGAGGGCGTCGGCGACGGACTGGACGACGGGCTCGACGTCGGCGAGGGCGAATGCGTCGGGCTGGGCGATGGCTTCGGCGGCTGCGTGGTCGGGTGGGGGGACGGGTTCGGCGGGTTGGTCTGCGGTGGCGGGGGCGGCGCCGGGAGCGTGCTGTTGGCCGGTGCCGGCTGCGTGGTGTGGACGGCCTTCGTGGAGTGCGAGGTGGCCGGCTTGGACGTGGGGTGCTTGATCGGCAACGCGTGGACGCTGGGGGTGGGCGCCGGGCTCGGGGTGACCACGGGCACGACCAGGGGGGGCGCCGTGGGGCTGGCCTGGAGCCCCTGGAGGCCGGTGGGTGCGGGCGTGCCGGAGAGCAGCACCAGCGCGGTCACTCCCCCGCCCAGGACCAGGATCGCGGCCAGGGCCAGCGTGCGGTCCAGCTTCCCCCGGAACAGCGGTCCGCGAGGCCGGGTGGTCCGGGCCTGGAACGGCCCGCGCACCAGGCCGAACATGCGGCTGCTGATGGGCGCGCGAGAGTCGCGGGCGGCCCGCCGGAACTCCCGCCGGAGCCGCGACCTGGCCAGCGACCTCGAGAACCGGCCGGCCGTGGGGGGACGAGGTGCGGAGCGGCGGAGGCGCCGTCTGGCCCTCCACTGGGACAGCGGGGGGGCGCCCCTGGGGGCTCTGGGAGGAGTTCGGAGCTGCACGGGCCCTAGACTACCGTGCCACCGCCAAGGGGTCACTCATGGTCGAGGTCCCGGTGCTCCAGGGACACCGGCAGACCCTGGTCCCGGAAGAACTCCGCGACGGCGTCTGCCACCACGATCGAGCGGTGGCGGCCGCCGGTGCACCCCACGGCGACCGTGAGGTAGGACTTCCCCTCCGCCACGAACCCGGGGACGACGAACTCCAGCAGGGACCGGAGGCGCTTCATGAACTCTCCGTACGACTCCTGCTCGGTCACGTACTTTCGCACCCGGGAGTCCGTCCCCGGCAGGGGGCGGTACTTCGGGATCCAGTACGGGTTGGGCAGGAAGCGGACGTCGAGCACGATGTCGGCGTCCCGGGGGACGCCGTACTTGTAGCCGAAGGACACCACGGAGACCTGGAGGCCCTGCTCCGGCGGGGCCTTGGCGAAGGCGTCGCGGATGCGGTCGCGCAGCTCGTGCGGGGTGAGGCCGGAGGTGTCGACGATGAGGTCGGCTTCCCCCTTCAGTGACTCCATCATCAGCCGCTCCTTGCGGATCCCCTCCACCACCCGGTCCGCCGGGGCCAGCGGGTGGCGGTGGCGGGTCACGGCGTAGCGCTGGAGGAGGTCCTGGTCCGACGCCTCCAGGAACAGGATCCGGTACGGGATGCTCAGCTTCTTGAGGTCCTCGAGGCCCCGGGACAGCTCGTGGAAGAACACGCCGCCGCGGGCGTCGGCCACGATCGCGACCCGCGCCGGCCCCCCGGAGCCCGCCGCCAGCTCGGCCATCTTGCCGATCAGGGCCGGCGGAAGGTTGTCCACCACGAAGTAGCCGATGTCCTCCAGGCACTTGGCGGCCTCGGACCGGCCCGCGCCGGAGAGCCCAGTGATGATGGCGAAGTCCGGGCTGGCTGGCC
This sequence comes from Actinomycetota bacterium, assembly GCA_030774015.1. Taxonomy (NCBI): domain Bacteria; kingdom Bacillati; phylum Actinomycetota; species Actinomycetota bacterium. The sequence goes on from JALYLZ010000136.1 coordinate 4,898, forward strand.
CCTCCGCCACGGTGGGAGCGGCCGGCGCGGATCGACGGACCTTGGCCCGCGTGGCTCGCTGCGCCTGCTCGCTGGTGGTCCTTGCGGTCATGCGCTCTTCCCTTCCATGGCGCCGGCGACCCCGGCCGCCGCCGGGACCGGCCCGCCCCCCTCCAGGTGCTGGTGGATGGTCCGGGCCATCTCCGGGCCGATCCCCTGCACCCCCTGGATCTCCTCCACCGTGGCCTGCCGCAGCCGGGCCAGGGAGCCGAACCGGCGCAGCAGCGCCCGCTTGCGCGTTGGACCGATCCCCGGCACGTCGTCCAGCGGCGAGGCCAGCGCCCGTCTCGTCCTCTTCGTCCGGTGATACGTCACGGCGAACCGGTGGGCTTCGTCCCGAAGGTGCTGGAGGACGAACAGGGCCTCCGACGAACGCGGGACGTGCAGCGGCTCGGGCTGGCCGGGGACGTAGACCTCCTCCAGGCGCTTGGCCAGGCCGATGACTGGTATGTCCAGGCCGGCCTCGGCCAGCACCCTCGTCGCCACGCCGAGCTGGCCCCTTCCGCCGTCCACGACGATCAGGGCTGGTGGGTAGGCGAACCTTCGGGATCGTGGTCTGGACGCGGTCACCGTGTCGTCGGCGCCGACCTCCGAGACCAGCCTGGCGAACCTTCGGCTCAGCATCTCTTCCATGCTGGCGAAGTCGTCTTGGCCTGGGACGCCCTTGATCTCGAACTTGCGGTAGTCGGACCGCTTCGGCAACCCGTCTTCGAAGACCACCATGGAACCGACCTTGTCGGTGGGACCGAGGTTGGAGATGTCGTATGCCTCGATCCTCAGGGGAGCCTGCTCCAGGCCGAGGGCGTCGCCGAGCTCGGCCAGGGCGCGGGAGCGGGCGCCGAAGTCGGAGGCTCGGCGGAGCTTGTGGCGCATGAAGGCCTCCCGGGCGTTCTGGGAGACGGTCTGCGTCAGGCGGCGCTTGGCGCCCCGGGCGGGAACGGCGATGCGGACGCGGGTGCCTCGTCGCTGCGACAGCCACTCCTCCAGCACGTCGGCGTCGGCGGGCAGCTCGGGGACCAGGATCCGCGGCGGAGCGTCCTCCTGTTCCATATACAGCTCGCGGAGGAAGCTTCTCAGGAGCTCGGAGCGATCCAGGTCCTCGACCTTGTCCACCACCCAGCCCTTGCGGCCCATCACCCGGCCCCGACGCACGAAGAACACCTGGAACGCGGCCTCCAGGTCGTCCTCGTCCAGGCCGATGGCGTCCAGGTCCTCGCGGTGCCCCAGGACCATCTCCTGGCTCTCCATGGCCTTGCGGGCCGCGGCCAGCTGGTCCCGGAGGCGCGCGGCCCGCTCGTACTCGAGCTGCGTCGAGGCTCTGGTCATCTCGCTCTCCAGCCTCGACAGGACCGGGCGATAGGTCCCCCCCAGGAAGTCGGCCAGGGACTCGACCTGTCCGCGATAGCTCTCGTCGGTGACGCCGGTGGCCTCGGGGACGCACGGGCCGGCGCACCGGCCGATGTCGTAGTACAGGCAGGGCCGGTGGGCTCGAGCCCGCTGGTCGAAGAACGCGTTCGAGCAGGTCCGCACGGGGAACACCCGGGTCAGCGCGTCCAGGGTCTCCCGAATGGCGTACGCGTGCCCGTACGGCCCGAAGTAGCGGACCCCCTTGCGCCGGGCTCCCCGCATGACCTGGGCCCGGGGCCACCGCTCCCCCACCGTCAGGGCCAGATACGGGTAGCTCTTGTCGTCGCGGTAGCGGACGTTGAACCGGGGCCGGTTCGACTTGATGAGGCTGTACTCGAGCATCAGGGCGTCCACCTCGCCCCGGGCCACGATCCACTCCACCGAGGCAGCCTGCGCCGTCATGGCCTCGGTGCGGGCGTGCAGCGGCCGGCCCCAGTACGACGCCAGGCGCTTGCGCAGCGACTTGGCCTTGCCGACGTAGAGCACGCGGCCGTCCGGGTCCCGGAACAGGTACGCGCCGGGCTCGTCGGGGATGCTGGAGGGAAGTGGCCGGGGGACGCTCACCAGGCCATTGTAGGTTCCGGGCCGGCCACCACCGGGTTGGAGGCAGACGGCTACTTGACGACCAGCGTGCCGAACATCACCGTCGGGTGGATGTCGCAGCGGAAGTAGTAGTTGCCCGCCTGGAGCCCGGGGACGCTGTACGTCACCGACGCCACCCCCGTGATCACGTCCGTCGCGCTGGTGGCACCGCCGACCCGCGTGGTCGCCGATGCGTTCGAGAAGATCTCCACGTTGTGCATGACCTGTGCGTCCTGGTTGTCGAACAGGATCTTGAACCCCTGGCCTGCGGGCGCCCCGACGCAATCGGTGTCGAACGCGGTGTTCTTGGCGACGAGCTTCAGCGAGGTCCCGCTCTCGGTCGGCTTGCACGCCGTGACGGTGGTGCTGGTCGGACTGGCGGAGCTGGAAGGCGACGGCACCGCGATCAGGCCAAGCGACTCGGGGTACGTCCCGAGCAGGAGGTCCTGGTCCACCGAGTCGTACCAGGCCAGGTTCAGCTTCCCGCGGCTCGACACCTGCGCGTCCGGGAACTCACCGAGCTGGGTCCCCGGCGTGGTGACCGGATGGAAGCTCGTGCCCGACCCGCTGACCAGCTTGACCTCCTTGGCCACCGGGTCGGCCCAGGCCACGTACTCCGTCCCGTTCCTGAGATCGACGGCGACGGACGTCCCCCCGCCCAGGTCGTTCAGGCCGCTGGCCTGGAACTGGCCGACGCTGGTGGCCTGCCAACCCGTCGCGCTGGCCTGCCTGGCCACGAAGACCTGCCCGACCTCGGTCACGAACGACACCACCGGGACCTGGGCGTCGAGCGCCAGGTCCACCCCAAACCCGCCGGAGCTCCCCGGAGTCTGGATCTGCTGGACGTTCCAGGTCCCGAAGACCGAGGTGGCGACCATGATGGCCTTGGTCGCGGGGTCGGTATAGGCGACGACCGGCCCGGTGGACGTCGCGACGATCGCCGTGTGCAGCGGCGGACAGGTCCCGCACCGCCTCACCGTGGCCACGTCCTGGGTGATCCACGTCTTGCCCTGGAGAGTGGCCACCTGCACCGTCAAGCCGACGTAGTAGGCGGCCCACGGCACGCCGTCCTGGTCCACGGCCAGCGACGGCCCCGAGACGTAGCCGTCGACGGCCATCACCGGCTTCGAGAACTGGCCGACGGGCTGGCCGAGCTGCCGGCTCGAGTACCACAGGCCCCGGACCTGGGTCCACACCACGTGCTGGACGTCCTTCGCGTCGATGGCCGTGGCCGTGGTGTCCAGCGTCCCCACCGGGATCTCCACGGCGGGCGACTTCGTGATGTCGGTCTGGACGATGTCGCCGCGCGACCAGATCCCGCCGGCCAGGTCCGCGGTCAGCACGGCCGGGAGGGCCGGCGCGTCGATGGGCCGGGCCGGCGCCACCTCGCCCTCCTTCAGCACGGGGAGCAGCCCGATGTAGGTGAGGTGGGGGTTTCCCTCGGGGTCCAGGGCCAGGGACAGGCCCCGCCCCACGTCGTCCAGGAAGTCGACAGTCTGCGGCAGGAAGGAGACCTTCACTGCCTGGGAGCTCCCACCCTTCGAGCCGCATGCTGCTGCCAGCAGCCCGAGGGCGAGCACGCAGGAAAAGAGCTTCCTCGTCACGGCGGCGCCAATCCTAGCAGTGGTCCCCGATCCGGGCGCCAAGCCGGGACGGCACGCCGGGCCGACCGTCAGGTCGCTCGGGTGGCCCGTCGCCCGATCCGCGTGGCCGTCTTCCCGGCGTCGATCCGAACCTGCCGGAAGTTCCCGCTGAACGGGAACCGGAAGCCCAGAAAGTACAGGTCCGGCGCGCCCGGATGGTCGTCCGGGGCGTGGGCTTTCGGGTACCCGTCGGCCGCCAGCACCCCGAGGCGCCCGACCAGGCCCTCCAGTCCCGGACGGTACCCCGTGGCGGCGACCACGGCGTCCGGCTCGACCGTTCTCCCCCCGGCCAGCCGGACGGACCGGCCGTCGAACCACTCCAAGGCCGGGACGACCACGACGCGACCGGACCGCAGGGCCCGGACGAAGTCCCCCGGGTCGATGATCGGGGCCCGCCGATGCTGGAGGAACCGCGAGTACAGCCCCTGGGTCGGACGGGGCATCCCGAATCGGGTCAGGTCGCCCAGCCGAATCCGGGCGATCGCCCCGATCATGGGATCGACCACGCTGGGAGGAAGCCGGCGGATCATGGACGCGGTCACGTCGGTGGGGACCCCCAGGGTGGACCGGGGGATCACGTGGGTGGGAGTACGGATGGACAGCCACACCGTGCCCGCGCCGCCCTCGGCAAGATCCACGGCGATGTCGGCGGCGGAGTCACCGGCCCCCACCACCAGCACGTCCTGCCCCTGGAACGGCGTCGCGTTTCGGTAGCCGCTCGAGTGCACGATCTGGCCGGGGAACGAATCTCCGCCCGGCCATGCAGGCACGACCGGTTCCCGGGCGTGGCCCGTGGCCAGGATCACGGACCCGGCCGCGACGTCTCTCGTGGAGGTCCGGACGACCCACCGTCCATCGTCCCGATCCACCCGGAGCACGTTCACGCCCAGGGCCGGCTCCAGCCCATGATGCCGTGCGAATCGCTCCAGGTACTTGACCACCTGGTCCCGGCTGGGCCAGCGGTCGTCCGAGCGGGAGAAGGCGTAGCCGGGGAGGCGGGACAGGTGGCGCGAGGTGTTCAGCCGGAGCCGGTCGTAGCGTCCCCGCCACGCCGCACCCACCGCCGAGGCCTCGTCGATCAGCAAGGCGTCGATGCCGGCCATGCGCAGCGCCGCCCCGGCCGCCAGGCCGGCCAGCCCGGCGCCCACGACGACGACAGGAACAGCCGCTGGAAGGCTTGGTCTCGAGGCGGACACCAAGACCGACGTTCCCAGATGCTCAGGCATCGACGGTGACCGGTTGGGGATGGAGCTGCCCCACCCCCAGGACCTCGCCCAGCACCTGTCCGGTGTGCGAACCCGGGTGCTCGGCGACCTTCTCGGGCGGCCCCGCCACCACCACCCGGCCTCCGCCGTCCCCGCCCTCGGGGCCCAGGTCGACGATCCAGTCCGCGGTCTTGATGACGTCGAGGTTGTGCTCGATGACCAGCACGGTGTTCCCGGCGGCCACCAGCCGCTCCAGCACCGACAGGAGCTTGCGGACGTCCTCGAAGTGCAGCCCGGTGGTGGGCTCGTCCAGGATGTAGAACGTGTTCCCGGTGGCGCGCTTCTGGAGCTCCGAGGACAGCTTGACGCGCTGGGCCTCGCCGCCGGAGAGGGTCGGCGCGGGCTGCCCCAGCTTCACGTAGCCGAGCCCCACGTCCGACAGCGTCTGGAGGTGCCGGGCGATGTTCGGGATGTTCCGGAAGAACTCCAGGCCCTCCTCCACGCTCATCTCCAGCACGTCGGAGATGGACCGCCCCTTGTACTTCACCTCCAGGGTCTCCCGGTTGTACCGCTTCCCCTTGCAGACCTCGCACGTGACGTAGACGTCGGGCAGGAAGTGCATCTCGATCTTGATCTGGCCGTCCCCGGCGCAGTTCTCGCACCGGCCGCCCCGGACGTTGAACGAGAACCTTCCCGGGAGGTAGCCGCGGAGCCGGGCCTCCGGAGTTTGCGAGAACAGAGTCCGGACGTGGTCGAACACGCCGGTATACGTGGCCGGGTTCGACCGCGGCGTCCGCCCGATGGGCGACTGGTCGATGTCGATGACCTTGTCGATCAGCTCCCAGCCGATGAGCCGGCGGTGCTTCCCGGGCAGGAGCCGGGACCGGTACACCTTCTGCATCAACGCCCGCAGCAGGACGTCCTGGACCAGCGTGGACTTGCCCGACCCGCTCACGCCGGTCACGCACACGAACAGCCCCAGCGGGATGGCCGCGTTGAGGTTCTTCAGGTTGTGCTCGGCGGCGCCCTCCAGCCGCAGCCACTTCTCCGGCTTGCGGCGGATCTGCGGGGTGGGGATGGACCGCCGGCCGGTCAGGAAGGCGCCGGTCATCGACTCCCGCGACCGCAGGAGGCCCTCGAGGTCGCCCGAGTACACGATCTCGCCGCCCAGCTCGCCGGCTCCCGGGCCGATGTCCACCACGTGGTCGGCGGCGCGGATGGTGGCCTCGTCGTGCTCCACCACGATCAGCGTGTTCCCGAGGTCCCGCAGCCGGATCAGGGTGTCGATCAGCCGGCGGTTGTCGCGCTGGTGCAGCCCGATGGACGGCTCGTCAAGCACGTACAGCACCCCGGTCAGCCCCGAGCCGATCTGGGTGGCCAGCCGGATCCGCTGGGCCTCGCCGCCGGCCAGGCTTCCGGCGGTCCTTTCCAGGGTCAGGTAGTCCAGGCCCACGTCGACCAGGAAGGCCAGCCGGGACCGGATCTCCTTGAGGAGCCGCTCCGCGATCAACTGCTCGCGATCGGTCAGCTCCAGCGACTCGACGAACGCCAGCGTGCCCCGGATGGCCTGTCGGGTCAGCTCCCAGATGTTCAGCCCACCCACGGTCACCGCGAGCGTCTCGGGGCGCAGGCGCGCGCCGTTGCAGGCCCGGCACGGTACCTCGCGCATGTACTGCTCGAGGCGCTCGCGCTGGCTGTCCGAGCCGGCCTCCTGGTGGCGCCGCTCCACGTTCGGCACGATGCCCTCGTACGTGCTCCAGTACGAGCGGACCCGCCCCCACCGGTTGCGGTACTTCACGTAGACCTTCTCGTCGGAGCCGTACAGCACGACCTCGCGGGCCGCCTTCGACAGCTTCCTCCACGGCGTCTTCGTGGAGAACCCGTGGGCCTCGGCCACCGCCTCCAGCAGGCGGTACCAGTAGGAGTCGCGGGTCCGGGTCCCGCCCCACGGCGCCACCGCGCCGTCCTCGATGGTCAGCTCCGGGTCCGGGACCACCAGCTCCGGATCGACCTGGAGGTACGTGCCCAGCCCGTCGCAGGTCTGGCAGGCCCCGTACGGCGAGTTGAAGGAGAAGTTCCGGGGAGCCAGCTCCGGGAACGACAGGCCGTCGTAGGTACAGGCCAGGGACTGGGAGAAGGTGATGACCTCCTCCTTCCCATCGGTCTGCACGGCCACCGCGGCCAGTCCCTCGGCCAGCTGGAGGGCGGTCTCGATGGAGTCGGCCACCCGCCGGCGGATGTCCGGCTTCGCCACCAGCCGGTCCACGATGACCTCGATGGTGTGCTTGTAGTTCCGGGGGAGGCGGATGGACTCGGACAGCTCTCGGACCTCGCCGTCGACGCGGGCCCGGGCGAACCCCTTGCGGGCCAGGTCCGACAGCAGCTTCTCGTACTCGCCCTTGCGGCCCCGGACCACCGGCGCCAGCACCTGGAACCGGGTGCCCTCGGGCAGGGCCAGGACCTGGTCCACGATCTGGTCGGGGGTCTGCCGGCCGATGGGACGCCCGCAGTTCGGGCAGTGCGGGTGGCCGACCCGGGCGTACAGGACCCGCAGGTAGTCGTAGATCTCCGTGATGGTGCCGACCGTGCTTCGCGGGTTCCGCGAGGTGGACTTCTGGTCGATGGAGATGGCCGGCGAGAGGCCCTCGATGAAGTCCACGTCGGGCTTCTCCATCTGCCCCAAGAACTGGCGGGCGTACGCGGAGAGCGACTCCACGTAGCGCCGCTGGCCCTCGGCGTAGATGGTGTCGAAGGCCAGGGACGACTTCCCTGACCCGGACAGGCCCGTGAACACGATCAGCTTGCCCCGGGGAAGGTCGAGCGTGACGTTCTTGAGGTTGTGTTCACGGGCACCGTGAATTACAAGCCTGTCGGTGCCCACGAGGGCATTGTACCGGCGCCGCCAACATCGACTTCCGGCCGTTGACCGGGTCAGCTACCGAGGCGCGTTACCGTTCCGTCGCCGGTGTCGGCCACCCACACGTTCTGCTTGTTGAGACCGACGCAGGCCGCACCGGAGCCACCTGGCGCGGTGGCGGTGACCCGGTTGGTCTTGGGGTCGATCCGGAGCACCGAGCTACTGCTCGTGGTGGTCACCCACACGGAACCCGCGGCCACCGCGATCCCGCCGAGGGTGCCGCCGATCGGGATCGATCCCAGGACCCGGTCCTTCGAGGGGTCGATCCGGGTGACCGAGCCGTCGGGATTGGCCACCCATACCGCGCCCTCGTCCACCGCCAGGGAACAGGCGAGCACCTTGGCGCCCTTCTCGGGCTTCGCCCCCTTCAGTGGGATGACCTTCACCACGCGGTTCTTCTTCGCGTCGATCTGGGCCACCGCGACCCCCGGGTCGGCCACCCACACCGCCGTGCCGGACACGGCCACGGCCCGCGGGGTCAAGCCGGTGATCCGGATCTTCTTGACCACGTGCTTCGACTTCGGATCGATGCGGACGAGCTGGTGCTTGTCGGGGAGGGTCACCCATACCGCGTCGGGAGACGCGGCGACCCCGAACGGAGGTCCGCCCACCCGGATCCGCTCCTGGGCTTTGAAGGGAGCAGGGGTGAACCGCCACACCCACGGCGACCCGGGGCCGACCACCCACACGGCGCCGCCCCCCACCGCCACGGCCGACGGCCGCAGCTTGCCCACCGATCGGTGCTGGGTGGCCTTCCCCTTGGCGGGGGCGATCTTCCAGAGCTTCCCGTCCGGACCGGTCACCCAGACTGCGTTCTCGCCGACGGCCACCGCCACCGGCTTTCCTCCCAGATGGATCCGGGCGCTGGGGATCGTCGGGGTCGGTCCGCCGAAGGCCAGCGCGGTCGAGACGACAAGGGCCACCAGCGCGGCCAGCGCGACGCCCATGCGCACGCGGCCGCTCCGCCAGACCGCGCTCGTACTGGGCCTGGGCTTCCGGGCCGGCTCGGGCGGGGCCGGCAGGGGCTCGGTATCGCCGCCGCTCACCCCTGAGTTCTACCCACCGGCGATCGCCGTGTCGAACACGCGCCGCCTCTATCCACCGACCAGTACGACATGCTCCGCGATGGTCCGGTCCAGGCGGCGGTTCAGCGCGGTGTGGCCATGGAGGCTCACGGCGTACGTGTGGCCTCCCTCCCCCCAGTCCAGGACCACGTGGTGCGAGTGCTGCTCGCTCCCCGGAGGACAAAGGACGAACTGGCCGAGGACGCCCCGGACCACCACGTGCCCGGCCGCCCGCTGGTTCGAGCAGTACCCGCGACGTCCATATCGTCCATTCATCGGATACTCGGCATCGGTCTCCACGATCAGGTGGCCGGTGGCGGGCCGGAACGGCTGCTCCCCGCCTGCGGCGAACCCGACGTACCCCGGCGGCGCCGGAAACGTGCCGTCCAAGAGGAACTCCTGGAACAACCCGCGCTCCAACGTGTACGGCTGGAACGCGTCCGGGGAGCCCGGGACGAGGCCTGGGCAGGCCACGGGGAATCCCAGCCGGCGGGCTGCACGACGGCACGTCGGTTCGAGGTGGGCCGGGACGAGGTACACACCGCCGACTTCGAGCCCTCCGGGGGGCGCGGCCGCCGCCGTGAAGCCGGCCGCTTCGGCCTGCTCCACCGAGGCGAAGCAGTGCAGCGGGTCGGGGGGCAGCCCGTCGATCACCGGGAACCAGGGCGGGTAGAAGGCGCTCCCGGTCGCGAGGACAGTCGCGGTCGCGGGACAGGACACGATCGTGCCGACCCGCACCGGGGCCACACCGCGCACGGGGGTGGTCGACCTCGTCGCACCGCTACCGGCGGACTGGAACCGGGATGGGGAGACCCCGTCGTCCCGGTGCAGCCGACCGTCCCCAGCGCCACGACCACAACGACCGCGATCACCCGCACGTCACCCTCCCTGACTCCCGGCGCCGCCACCGCGTTCCGCTTCCACCGCGTATCCTCCCGCTCTATGGACCGAGACCTGCGCGAGACACCGCTGTACAAGGACATCGAGGAGCACTACCGGAAGCTGCTGGAGCCGGCCTTCGGCCGCATCTCCGGGGCCGCCGGGCTGGCCCCGTCGCCTGACGGCCGCCGGATCGCCTTCACCGGCTCCAAGCTGTCGAAGCTGGAAGGCGTCCCCGGCACGCGGGTATGCGTGGTGGACCTGGAGACCCATGAGCTGGACGAGGTCACCGCGGGGCCGGGGAACGACGCCCGGCCGCAGTGGTCGCCGGATGGGACCAGGTTGGCGTTCCTGTCCGACCGGCAGCAGCGGGGGCGGAACCGGCTGTACCTCCTGGACGCCGGCCGGGTGGGCGAGGCCCGCCCCGGCCCCGACGTCGACGGCACCATCGAGTACGCGGCTTGGTCCCCCGACAGCGCGTGGATCCTGCTCGGGGTGGCTCCGATGGAAGCGGACAAGGCTGGGGCGGAAGGCTCGGGGACCAAGGACTCCGAGGCCGACGCCCCGTCGTGGCTGCCCGAGGTGGAGCGGAGCGACGGAGCGGGCGAGTGGCGCCGGCTGTTCCTCTACGAGCTGGCCACGGGCAACGTGCGGCAGGTCTCCCGCGAGGGGCTCACCGTGTGGGAGGCAGCATGGTGCGGGCCGGCGCGGATCGCGGCGGTCGTGTCCGAAGCCCCGGGCGAGGATGCCTGGTACGAATCCGTCCTGGCCCTGATCGACGCCGGCACCGGTGAGGACCGCGTCCTGTACCGGACCGGAACCATCCTTCGTCAGGTCGGGGTCCCCTCCGCGAATCCGTCGGGCTCGCGCCTGGCCGTTCTCCAGGCGCTGTGCAGCGACCGCGGGATCGTGGCTGGGGACCTGCTCCTGATCGACCCGGACTCTGGCCATGCCAGCCCGGTCGAGGCGCACGGCGTGGACGTCAGCCACGTGGCCTGGCGGGACGACGACCACCTGCTGTGGATCGGCGTCCGGGGCCTGGACACGGTGGCCGGCGAGCAGGACGCCTCCACTGGCTCGTCCGTCGAGCTGTGGGCCAGCGAGGAGACCAGCGGGTACTGGCATCCGGACGCCGCTCCCCTCGCGGATGGTTCCTTCGCGCTGGTGCTGGAGAGCCACGAACGGCCGCCCGAGATCGCCGTGGTCCGGGACGGCAAGGCGGACACGGTGGTCTCGTTCGCCCACGACGGCACCCGGTACGCGCAGGAGGTGGGCGGCCGCCTGGAGCGGGTGAATTGGAAGGCGCGCGACGGCATCGACCTGGAAGGGTTCGTGCTGCTGCCCCCGGGCGCGGGGCCGCATCCACTGGTCGTCAATGTCCACGGGGGGCCGATCGCCTCCTACCGGAACCGGTGGGTCGCCGGATGGACCCCGCACGTGCTGGTGAGCCGGGGGTACGCCGTCTTCCTGCCGAACCCGCGAGGCTCCACCGGGCGGGGCCAGGAGTTCGCCGAGCACGTCGTCGGCGACATGGGCGGCAAGGACGCGGACGACGTCCTCTCCGGGATCGACGCGCTGGTGGAACGCGGCATCGCGGCCCCCGACCGCCTCGGCGTCATGGGCGGGAGCTACGGCGGCTTCATGACGGCGTGGCTGGTCACACAGACGGACCGGTTCGCCGCCGCCGTGTCGATCTCACCGGTGACCGACTGGTACAGCCAGCACTTCAACAGCAACATCGGCCCGTGGGACTCCGCGTTCCTGGACGGCGACCCGGCCTCCCCCGGAGGTCCGTACTTCGAGCGGAGCCCGGTCTTCCTTGCGGCCAAGGCCCGCACGCCGGTCCTGGTGACCGCCGGGGTACGCGACCGGTGCACCCCGCCCGGCCAGGCCGTCGAGTTCTATCGGGCCCTACGGGCGAACGGCGTGGAGACCGAGGTGGTCCTGTATCCCGAGGAGGGCCACGGCGTTCGCCAGATGCCCGCCCTGTTCGATTTCGTCACTCGAACCGTGGCGTGGTTCGAGCGCCACATGCCGGCGTCTGGAGGCGAGGCGACCCCGTGACGGACTCCGGCTCCGTCAAGGACCTCGCGGCCTATCGCGACGAGTTCCCCGTCCTGGAGCGCAAGGCGTATCTGATCAGCGCGTCGCTGGGGCCGGTGTCGAGGCGGGCCCAGCGCTACCTCCAGGAATACATGGACGCGTGGGCCACGGAGGGCGCTCCCGATCCCGTGTGGATGGAGCACATCTTCCCTCGGATGGGCGCCCTGAAGCGGACCTTCGCCGCCTTGATCGGGGCCGACCCCGCCGAGCTCGCCATCACCACGAACGTGTCCATGGCGCTTTCCACCATCGCATCCTGCCTCGAGTTCACCACGGGCCGGCGCAAGCTGGTGCTTTCGGAGCTCGACTTCCCCACCGACGGCCACGTGTGGCTGGCCCAGCAGCGCCGGGGCGCCGAGGTGGTGTGGCTGCCGTCGCCGGACGGGCTGACCGTGCCGCTGGAGTCCTACGCGGAGGCCATCGACGAGGAGACCGCCGCCGTGTGCATCAACCGCGTGCTGTACCGGTCCTCGACCCTGGTCGACGCGAAGGAGATCTGCCGGATGGCCCGGGAGGCCGGCGCCTGGTCCGTGGTGGACGACTTCCACGGCGCGGGGATCATCCCCGTCGACGTGCACGACCTTGGGTGCGACTTCTACACCACCGGCGTGCTGAAGTGGCTGCTGGGAGGACCGGGGGTGACGTTCCTGTACGCGCGCAAGGAGCTCCTGCCGGAGCTCCAGCCGTCCATCACCGGCTGGATGGCGCAGCGGGAGCCGTTCATGTTCGACGCCAAGCACCTCGACTACCACCCCAGCGCCCGGAAGCTGGAGACGGGCACCCCGCCCGCCCCGATCACGTTCATCGCCCAGGGGGGCCTGGACATCATCTCCGAGGTGACCCCGGAGCGGATCCGCCCCCGGATCGGGGAGCTGACCGACTACGTGATCGCGGGCGCCGACGAGATGCGCCTGCCGATCCGCACGCTCCGCGACCGGAACGGCCGCGGGGGGCTGGTCAACATCGGCGTGGGTACCGACGCCGAGAAGGTGTGCCACGCCCTGCTCGAGCGGGACGTGTGCACGGACTACCGGGGCGACGGCATCCGGGTCTCGCCGCACTTCTTCACCCTGGAATCCGACGTCGACCGCCTGTTCGAAGGGCTCCGCGAGATCCTGTAGCGCCCGGCGTTACGCGGGGGCGTGCGCCCCAGGAGCGACATACGGGGCCGTCGCGCAGGGAGGCGTGCTACCGCTGGAACACGACCCGGCCGGCCCGCATCACCAGCCGCAGCTCTTCCAGGGCCTCGAGGTCCTCGAACGGGTTCCTGGCCACGGCGATGATGTCAGCGGGGGCATCCTCCTCCAGCGGGGCCCGCATCATGGCCTCGAGGATTGCGTCGGCCCGCAGGCCGGCGTCGAACAGCATCAGGATCTCCCGGACGTCGATTCCCGGTGGTACCGGTCCGTTCCCGAGGTCGGTTCCATACAGCACCCTGCCGCCCGCGTTGGCGAAGCGCCACAGGTTGTCCTGGGCCCGCCGGAGCTCCGGCGTGTCCACCCCGAACGAATGGATGTCGAGCGTCGACACCACTCGCATGGACCGAGCCATTCCTTCCACCACGCCGTCGGAGATGCGCTCGGTCCACGGGCTATGCGCGATCTCGTCCAGGCCCGCGCCGAGAGCCCGCTCGGCCTGGCCGGCACCCTGCACGTGGGCCGACACGGGCAGGTCGCGGGCGTGGGCGGCGTCCACGATGGCCACGAGCTCCTCGTCGGACGGCGTGGGACCTGCCTCCGAGTTCAGGGACACCTTGATGTGCCCGGCGCCGCGAGCGGCCAGCCGGTGCACCGCCGCGGTCGCCTCCTCCACCCCTCGCACCTCCAGGCCGGTCCCGGGGGGCGCCCATTCCGACCGGGTGGGATAGCCGGCCGGCGCCGTCAGCATCGGACCCGCCGCCCGGATCAGCGGGCCGTTGAAGGAAGGTCCCTCCGAAGCGTCGGCGAGGGGAAAGATCTCGTCCGGCGGCCAGGCCATGTCCCGGACCGCGGTGACGCCGCCCAGCAGGACCGCTCCGGCATCGGACATGGCGATGTGGACGTGGCGATCGGCAACGGCCGGAAGCAGAAACCCGTCGACCAGCACGGTGAGGTCGGTTCCGGGAGCGTCGCGGCCGGGGCCCGCGTAGGAGATCCGGTCGCCCTCCACCACGACCGAGATGTTCTCCACCAGCCGGCCCGGACCCAGCCAGCCCAACGGTGCGCGGATGGAGAGGTCACCCATAGTCAGGAAGGCCGGGCGTCAAGGACCACGACGACTGGGTGGGCCTTGAAACTCCCTCCGGTTGCCCCCTCGTCCTGCAGCTGAGCCTCCAACCCGATCGAGTAAGTGCGCCCGCGGGCTGGTAGATGTGCGATGAACGTCGCGGACGCCGTGGTGGTGGTCCCATCTGAGTTCACCAGGAACTGATGGGGATACACTCGAGTCGTCACGTTTTCGTGCGGAAGCACCAGCGCGCGTACGACACCAGCATCGGGTAGCGAGGTCGTGTACTGAAACGTCAGCGTATAGGTCACTTGGATGGACTTCACCGACTCCGGAGTGGACAGGTCGAACAGGATCTCATCCTGGATGTCGCACTCCTCGGTCGTGTCGCAGCCGACGTTGATGCTCGAATGACGCTGGATGTGGATCACGGTAGGGCCGGATCCCGGCCTGGGCTGTTGTCCCCCTGATGCCGCAGCAGGAGCCTGCGATCCCGTCAGGACATTCCCAGCCAGGACGGCGACAATCGCGAGAATCGACCAGTGCTTCATCAAACCCCTCCGGGTCGGTGGTCTCGGACTCTACCCGGACGGCCCCCAAGATCGGGCTGATTCCCGAGCTCGACTGCTCATCGCACCCCGGCCCGCCGCATGGAGTCCAGCTCTTGCCGGAGGTCCTTGACCTCGTCGCGGATCCGCGCCGCGTACTCGAACCGGAGGTCCTTCGCGGCCTGGTGCATCTCCTCCTCCAGGGTCTGGATCAATCGCTCCAGCTCCTCGGTGGGCATCTCCGGGTGCTCGCGGCGGCGGCGGCGGCGGTCCGGCGTGGTCGACCTGCCGCCCCCCACCACGTCTGCCTGCATGGACAGCAGGATGTCGGTGACCTCCTTGCGGATCGACTGCGGGTCGATGCCGTGCTCGACGTTGAACTCCATCTGGATCTTCCGGCGGCGCTGGGTCTCGCTGATGGCCCGTTTCATGGAATCCGTGACCTCGTCCGCGTACATGATCACCTTGCCCGCCACGTTCCTGGCGGCGCGGCCGATGGTCTGGATCAGCGACGTCTCGCTCCGCAGGAACCCCTCCTTGTCGGCGTCCAGGATCGACACCAGCGAGACCTCCGGCAGGTCCAAGCCCTCCCGGAGCAGGTTGATGCCGACCAGGACGTCGAACTCCCCCAGCCGGAGGTCCCGCAGGATCTCGATCCGCTGGATGGTGTCGATCTCCGAGTGCAGGTACCGGACCCGGATCCCCATCTCGATCAGGTAGTCGGTGAGGTCCTCGGCCATCTTCTTGGTCAGCGTCGTCACCAGGACCCGCTCGTTTCGCTCGGCCCGCCGGCGTATCTCCTCGATGAGGTCGTCGACCTGCCCCTTCGTGGGGCGGACCTCGACCTCGGGGTCGATCAGCCCGGTGGGCCGCACGATCTGCTCGACCACCTGCTTCGACACCCGCAGCTCGTACGGGCTCGGCGTCGCCGACATGTACACGACCTGGTTCACGCGGTCCGTGAACTCGTCGAACTGGAGCGGACGGTTGTCCATGGCGCTCGGCAGCCGGAACCCGAAGTCGACCAGCGTGCGCTTCCGTGACATGTCGCCCTCGTACATCCCGTGGAGCTGGGGAACCGTCACGTGCGACTCGTCGATCACGCACAGCCAGTCCTCGGGGAAGTAGTCGAGCAAGGTGTAGGGCGCGGTCCCCGGGCCGCGGCCGTCGATGTGCCGGGAGTAGTTCTCGATCCCGGAGCAGAACCCCATCTCGCGCATCATCTCCAGGTCGTAGTTGGTCCGCATGCGCAGGCGCTGGGCCTCCAGCAGCTTGCCCTCCGATTCCAGCTGGGCAAGTCGCTCCCGGAGCTCCACCTCGATGCCGCGGATGGCCCGCTCCATGCGCGCGCCGCCGGCCACGTAGTGCGTGGCGGGATAGACCGTGACCTCGTCCAGCTCCTCGATCAACTCGCCGGTGACGGGATCGATGCGGATGATCCGCTCCACCTCGTCGCCCCACAGCTCGATGTGCAGGATGGTCTCCTCGTAGGCGGGGTGGACCTCGATGGTGTCGCCGCGCACCCGGAACCGGCCCCGGGCCAGGCTCACGTTGTTGCGCTCGTACTGGATGTCCACCAGACGCCGGATGGCCCAATCGAGGTTCAGGGGCACGCCCTTGTGGACGCGCAGGATCGTCCCCATGTATTCCTCGGGCGAGCCCAGGCCGTAGATGCACGACACGCTGGCCACGATCAGGACGTCCTTGCGCATCAGCAGCGCGCTGGTGGCGGAGTGCCGCAGCCGGTCGATCTCGTCGTTGACCGACGAGTCCTTCTCGATGTACGTGTCGGTCTGGGGAACGTACGCCTCGGGCTGGTAGTAGTCGTAGTAGCTGACGAAGTACTCCACGGCGTTGTTCGGGAAGAAGCGCCGGAACTCGTTGGCCAGCTGCGCCGCCAGCGACTTGTTGGGGCTGATCACCAGGGTCGGCTTCTGGACCCGCTCGACCACGTGGGCGATGGTGAACGTCTTCCCGCTTCCCGTGATCCCGAGGAGGGTCTGGCGGTCGTCCCCGCGCAGCACACCCTCAGCCAGCCGGTCGATGGCCTGAGGCTGGTCCCCGGTGGGCTCGAAATCGCTGACGACCTTGAAGGGGGGCATACCCAACCGATTGTACGGGCCACGTGTGACACCTCCGGGTCGTCTTCCCAGTCCGAACTGTCGCGACGTCCCAAAAGAGGGGCCACCCGGCTGCCCTACGTGATACCCTACATCACGCCATGAAGAAGACCAGCCTGTATCTGAACGACGCGGAAGTCGAGCGTCTTCGTCGTCTGGCTCGCCTGGAGCACACGTCGCAGGCCGAGATCGTGCGCCGAGCCATTGCTCGGTACGTGCCCGACGGCCCCGCCGACCGAAACTTCGCACTGTTCAACAGTGGCGAGGGAGACGGACGGTCAGTC
Source organism: Actinomycetota bacterium (assembly GCA_030774015.1). NCBI lineage: Bacteria > Bacillati > Actinomycetota > Actinomycetota bacterium. Next base: position 21,894 of record JALYLZ010000136.1, read on the forward strand.
GCCGACATCTCAGATGATGAGCTCTTCGAGGGATTCGGTTCGTGACGTTGATCCTCGACTCGGGACCGCTCGTCGCGGCGGCCGATCGGCGCGATCCCGCTCGCGCCGCTGCTCAGAATGCCCTCCTCCACGAACGGGGTCCGTTCGTGCTTCCGGCGCCCATCAGCGCCGAGGTCGATTACCTCGTTGGCAAGAAACTGGGCAGGGCTGCCCGCCTAGGGTTCGTTGACGACCTGGCAACCGGAAGGTTCCTGGTGGACTGTCTCGAACCCGATGATTACGCCGCCCTGGCCGGGCTCGAGCGACAATACGCCGACCTCGATCCGGGGCTCGCCGATCTGTCGATCGTGGTCCTGGCCAGGCGGTTCGGGACGCGGCGCATTCTGACCTTCGACGAGCGACATTTCCGGGCCATCCGGCCGCTCCAGGGAGGCTCGTTCACCCTGCTGCCGGCGGACGCGAAGCCGTAGCTGGACCGCTACAGCCGCCCCGCTTCGATGATGCGCTGGAGGAACTGCTGCGTGCGCGGGTTCTCCGGCCGGCTGAAGATCTGGTCCGGCGGGCCCTCCTCCAGGATCACGCCGCCGTCCAGGAAGCACACCCGGTTGGCGATGTCGCGGGCGAATCCCATCTCGTGGGTGGCGATGACCATGGTCATGCCGGAGGCGGCCAGCTCGCGGATCACGTTCAGGACCTCGGCGATGAGCTCCGGGTCGAGTGCGCTCGTGACCTCGTCGAACAGCATGATGTCGGGCTTCATGGCCAGGGCCCGCACGATGGCCACGCGCTGCTGCTGGCCGCCCGACAACCGGTCGGGGTATTCGTCCTTCTTGTCCGCCAGGCCGAAGCGGGCCAGGAGCTTCTGCGCGTCCTCCCGGGCCGCTCGGCGCGGCGTGCCGAGCGCTTCCACCGGCCCGAGCATCACGTTGCGCAGCACGCTCATGTGCGGGAACAGGTTGAAGGACTGGAACACGATGCCGATGTGCCGCCGGATCCGGTTCACGTCGACCCCCCGGGCGGTGATGTCCTCTCCGTGGACCTGGATGCGGCCGGCATCCAGCGGCTCCAGCAGGTTCACGCACCGAAGCAGCGTGGACTTTCCCGAACCCGACGCACCGATCAGGCACACCACCTCATGCTCGGCGACCGACAGGTCGATGCCTCGCAGCACCTCCAGCTTCCCGAACGACTTGCGGACGCCCTCCAGGCTCAGCGCGACGCCGTTCACGGTCACGCGACGCCCCCGGCCTGCCGCCGGGCTCGCTGCCGCACCAGCAGCCAGTCCACGAACCGCGTCATCGGGATCGTGATCGCAAGGAACAGGATCGCGGCACACACGACGGGGGTGAAGTTGAAGTCGGCGCTCTGGTCGATCTGCGCCTGCTTGAACGCCTCGGGCACCGCGATGACCAGGGACAGGAGTGCCGTGTCCTTCTGGAGCCCGATGAAGTCGTTCAGCAACGGAGGGACCACCCGCCGGACCGCCTGGGGGATGACCACGAACCGGAGGGTCTTCCACCGCGATAGGCCGAGTGCGCGTGCCGCCGCGACCTGGCTGGGGTGCACCGACTCGATGCCGGCCCGGTACACCTCCGCGACGTAGGCCGAGTACGCCAGGATGAGGGCCACCACACCCCAGAACGTGGCGGATCTCGGCAACCCGCTCAGCGCCAGCGAGGGCATCCCGAACCCCAGCAGGTAGATCACGAGGATGACCGGGAGCCCCCGGAAGAGGTCCGTGTACACGATCGCGAGGAGGCGCAGCGGGAAGAACACCGCGCCGGACAGGCTCCGCATGACCGCGAGCAGCAGCGCGAAAGCCAGGATGAAGACCTCGGCGATGAGGAAGTACTCAATGTTGCGGACGAACTTCTTCGCGATCTCGGGGAACGTGTCCTTGAACTCCTGGCCGTTGAAGAAGGCCTGCTTGACAGCCGGCCAGTTCGCGGAGTGCCCGACCACCCACACGAGAGCGAACACCACCACGACCGTGCTGACGAGCGCGATGGCGACACCCTTCGCTCCCTCCTGGCGCAGCGTGTCCCCGAACAAGCGGGAGCGCCGGCTCCCTTCCGAAGGGCCGGCGCTCTCGATGATCGGCTCGACGTCGAACGGGTTCCCGGAGCTCACGCTGGGCGCAGGCTCCTACTGCTTGAGCACGGGAACGTCGCCGACGTTCGTCTTCTGCGACAGCCACTCGGTCTGGAGCTTCTCCAGCGTCCCGTCCGCCTTCATCTCGGCGAGGGCCAGGTTCACGCAGGGCACCAGGTCGCTCCCCTTCTGGAACGCCATGGCGACGTGGTCGGTGGTCCCGCCGGCTGGGTTCGGGAACTGCCCCACCACGACGCTGTTCTTGATCTCCTGCACGTACGGGTCGGCGATGTACAGCGCGGTGGGAAGGTCCACCACCATCCCGTCGATCTGGTGCGCGTTCAGCGCGGCCACCGTGTCGGAGAGCGTGGTGTAGGCGCCCGGCTCCTTGTTCGGTTGGATGACGTCGGTGATGTAGGTGTACGCGGTGGTGCCGATGGGCGCTGCCAGGGTGAATCCCTTGAGGTCCGCGATGCTGGTCGCCTTCGTGACTGGCGTGTCCTTGATGGCCACCAGCGCCTGGTTCACGTCGTAGTAGCTGTCGCTGAAGTCGACGGCGTCGGCCCGCTTCTTCGTGTACGAGATCTGCTCGATGGCGAAGTCGTAGTTCTTGGGGCCGGGCGCGTACGTCTGGTTGAACGGCGCGACGACCCAGTTCACCTGGTCCTGGCTGAAGCCCATGCGCTTCGCGACCTCATAGGCCACGGCACTCTCCAGGCCCTTGCCGTTGTTGGGGTCGTCCACCTTCCACATCGAGCCCTTGGCGGAGCCCCCCGAGAACCATGGCGGATACGCGGGGTTGTCTGTACCCACGGTCAGCTGACCGGTGTTCGTGAACGTCGCCGTCTTCGCGCAGTCGGCGGCTGTGGCAGTCGTCGGAGACGCTGTCGCGCCCGTGGGGCCGGTCGTTCCGGTGGTTCCGGTTGGCCCCTGCACGCCGGTGGTCGTGCTGGACTTCCCGCACGCTGACAGAACCAGGCCGAACACGGCGACGGTGATAAGGATCCTGCGCATCGTTGCTTCCTCCCCATGGCTTCAGGCGGAGCCGGCGATGCCGGAGCCTACCACCCGCCCCCGGGGCTCAGGAACCCAACTACGGCGTCGGCTCCCAGCGGAAGAACCTGACGGCCAGGATCGCACCCGCCAGTCCCCAGACGGCCAGGATCAGCAGGTCGAACCCCTCCCACCCGTTCCCGGACCCGAAGTACGACGACAGCATGGCGTGGGCGAAGTGGTAGATCGGGAAGAGCTTTGCCACCACCACGAACCAAGGGTTTCCGGACGGGAGGGCGAAGAAGACCCCCGAGAGGAACAGGAGGGGCAGGACCGTGGCGTTCACCACGGCCGGTGCGGCGTCCGCGTTCGGCACGATGGCCGTGACCGCGAGTCCGAGGGCGGCGAAGGACGCCGCCCCCACCACGATCGTCAGGATGAACGGCAGGAGGCGGCCCGTCGGGACGCTCGCTCCGTAGAAGGCCACACCGAACGCGACCACGATGCCCACCAGCAGGAACGACGCCAGGATGGCGTGAAGGATCCGGCCGATCATGTACGCCCATCCCGGAAGGGGTGTCCCTCGGACGCGCTTGAGGATCCCGGCGTCGCGGAGGAAGGTCGCGCTGATCGCCAGATTGGTGTAGGTGGCGGTGATGATGGAAAAGGCGCCGATGGCCGGGATGTAGTAGTTCGACGCCTTGATCGTGCCGAACGGCGTGTCCTGGGTGCCGCCGAAGATCGCCGTGAAGATGACCAGGAACATCAGCGGAAAGGCGAACGTGAAGAACGCCGATGCCGGGTTCCGCCAGAAGGATTTGTTGACGTACCTGACCTGCCGGAGCACGAGGCCGAGGTCGCTCACCCCCGTCGCCTCCGTCGCCCACCGCCCGTGGTCACCGGCTCCTCCTGCTCCGCTCCTTGCTCGGCCGTGCCCGTGAGCTGGAGATATACATCCTCGAGGCTCGGCCTGGCCACGGACAGCGCCTCCAGCTCCATGCCTCGCTCGAGCGCCCAACCGGTCAGATCGTGCAGGACGCGGGTCGGCTCGGTGGTTCGGATCTCCGCGATCCCGTCCCTCACCACGAGGTCCGCCGCGAACGAGATGGGCGGGTCGCCCGCTCCCTCCGGCATCCGGAACCGGATGATCGTCGCGGCCACGTCGCGGCCCCCCAGCGAGGACGGCGCGCCCTCGGCCACGATCACACCCTGGGCGATGATGGCCACCCGCTGGGCCAACTCCTGGGCCTCGTCCATGTAGTGCGTGGTGAGCAGCACGGTCTTGCCCAGCAAGCGCAGGTTGTTCACCATCTGCCACGCGTTGCGCCGGGCGCCCGGGTCGAAGCCCGTGGTGGGCTCGTCCAGGAACAGCAGCTCCGGGTCGCCGGACAGGGCGATGGCCACGTCCAGGCGGCGCTGCTGGCCGCCGGAGAGCTTGTTCACCCGCGTGTCGCGCTTCGCCTGGAGCCCCACCACGTCGATGACCTCGTCCAGCGGCCGAGGATGCGGGTAGTAGCCGCGGTACAGCTCGATGGTCTCCGCCACGGTCAGGAATGGGTCGACGCCGGCCGATTGGAGGACGATCCCGATGCGGGCCTTCAGCGAGCGCTCGCCCCTGGCCGGGTCATGGCCGAGTACCGAGACCTCGCCCCCGTCACGCTGCCGGTAGCCCTCTAGGATCTCCACGGTCGTGGTCTTGCCCGCGCCGTTCGGGCCGAGGAGGGCGAACACCTCGCCCTGCTGGACCTCGAAGCTGATCCCGCGCACGGCCTCGAGCTCGCCGTAGCGCTTATGGAGGTCATTGACCGAGATGGCCACCGTCATGTGCCGGTGGAGCGTACCGCGCGGCCGGGCCGCCGGGATGGCGGGGGCTTCACCGGGCCGTCAATCCAGCGGGCGGCGCCCGGGGAACCCGGTGTCCACGTCGTGCCAGTACGCCACCGTGTCCTCGCCCAGCCGCCAGCATAGGAATACCAGGCGCCCCTCCCGGGTCGAGGGGAAGTCCGCCAGGCCCTCCTCCACGTCGCGGAGGACGATGCCCTCTCCCGACAGGCGCTCGACCCCGTCCTTCAGGGTCTGCGCGGCCTCCGTGTACTCGCGTCCCTCGGGGCCGCCCCCGTTCCCGGCCACCGTTTCCCGGACCCGTTCTCCCGACCGCAGCATGAGCTGCCGGGCCTCGCGCATCCTGGCCAGCGACTCCCGGAGCTCCGGAAGCATGGCGTTGGCCTCCTCCACGGTGAACCGGCGCTCCTCGGCGCCCGGCCCGGGGTCGCTCACAGCTCCAGGACTCCCGGGAGCTCGTCGAGGGAGCCGATGCGGGTCCCCTCGTACTCCGGAAAGCGGTTCCACCGGTCCACGATGACCGCGGCCATGCCGGCCTCCTCCGCCGGGAGGGCGTCGAACACCGGGTTGTCGCCCACGTAGACAGACTCCCCCGCCGAGACTCCGGCCCGGTCCAGGGCGATGCGGAAGATCTCCGGGTCGGGCTTCTCGACCCCCTCGACGCCGGAGATCACCCGGACCGGAAAGTACCGAGCGACGTCCAGGTGCTCCAGGAGGCGCTCCAGCCAGGCCTCGAAGTTCGACACCAGGCCGAGGATGGCGCCCGCGTCGCGGAGCTTGTCCAAGACGGCGGGCGCGTCGGGCAGCAGGTGGTAGCTGGACGGGTCGGTGAACACCGCGTACAGGCGATCGCCCAGGCGTTCGAGCTCATCCTCGGAGATCCCCAACTCGCCCAGGAGCAGCCGGTAGAACCGCCCCCAGAACAACCGCGACCGCTGGTCGGAGGTGGTCCACAGCTCGCGGTCCTTGGCGGCCTGGAGGAACACGTCGGCCACGGCCGGCAGCCCCTCAACGACCCGCTCGGGATCGACCGGATGTCCCTCCTCGGTCAGGATCCGGGCCAGGAGCTCCGTGAACGTGGGGTCGGGGTCGATGAGCGTTCCCCCCGCGTCGAAGAACACCGCCCGGTATCGCATCGCTCGACGCCGAGCCTAGCCGGTCGGGGCGGCGCGGCGCGTGAGGTCCGCCCACACCTCGTCCACCCGCCGCTCGAGGTCCTCCCTGGAGCCGTCGTTGCGGATCACGACGTCGGCCACCCGCTCCCGGTCGGCGTCCGGCAGTTGAACGGCCATGCGCTCCCTCGCCGCTTCCGGCGCCATCCCGCGAGCCTCCAGGCGGGCCAGCCGGGTCGCTTCATCGGCCGTCACCGCGAGCACCACGTCGAACATCCCCTGGAGTCCGTTCTCCACGAGCAGCGGGACCACGTACACCAACACCCGATCGGTCCCTTCGTGGCGCCCTCGCTCCTCCATGAACAGGCGAGCCACCTCGGGATGCACGATCGACTCGAGCTTCCTCCGGGATTCCGGGTCGCGGAACACAACAGCCGCCAGGGCCTCCCGGTCCAGCGATCCGTCCGGCCTCAGCACCGACGGCCCGAACGCCTTCTCCACCTGGTGGAATCCGGGCGTCCCCGATTCAACCGCCCGCCTGGCCAGGTCGTCGGCGTCCACCACCACGGCGCCTCGCTCGGCGAGCATGGCCGCAACGGTGGACTTCCCGGACCCGATTCCCCCCGTCAGCCCCACGAGCAGCATGCTGACCACGAGCTTACCGACGCAGCAGGCTGCGCCGGGTTGATGGCGCGGTGGGGATGCGCCCATCCTTCGGTGATGATCACGTGGGGCTAGTTCCGGAACCTGGAGCCCCAGCTGGCAGAGGCCGGACGGAGGCTCCTGTACCAGTACGGCGTGGGTCTGGCCTTCCTGGGCACCGTGCGCGCCGACGGCGGGCCGCGGGCCCACCCGATGTGCCCGATCATCCTCGAGGAGGGCTTGTTCGCCTTCCTGGTCCCGTCGCCGAAGCGGGATGACCTCCGCCGGGACCCGCGTTACGCCATGCACTCCTTCCCCGCCGAGACCAACGAGGACGCGTTCTACGTCACGGGGGAGGCGTGGCCGGTCGCGGACGAACGCCTCCGCGGCGAGCTAGAGGCGACGTTCCTTCGAGAGCGGCAATGGGAATCGGCGCCGCCCGGCCTGGAGGTGCAACAGGTGTTCGAGTTCGGTGTGGACCGGTGCCTGCACACCACGACCACCGGGCATGGAGATCCCCACCCGAGCCACGTGGTCTGGCGCGCGCCGTAGCCGAGCGTTGGCCGGCCGGTCCCGCGGCTGTGGACCGGCGTTACTCGCGGCCCTCGCGGCGCTTGAGGTCTCGGAGGATGGCCTCGAGGGAGACCTCTTCCTCTTCGGCCTCGGGCTCGGGCTCGGCGGCCGCCGCGGGTTCCTCGTGCATGGCGGCCTCCTCGGGCGCCACGGGCTCCGGCTCCACCAGGGCCTCCAGCGCCTCCTGGCTGCCTTCGTCGGCTCGAGCCTCGGCGTCTTCCAGGACCTCGCGGGTCTCCTTTGCGAGCTCCGGCACGACCTCCTCGGCGAGCTCCCGCGACGGCTCGGCCTCGATCTCCACCTCCGCGGGTGCGACGTCGCCGACCTGGCGCATGGACAGCGAGATGCGCCGGCGAGACACGTCCACGTCGATGACCTTCACGGAAACCTGGTCGCCGACCTGCACGACCTGCTCCGGCGACTCGACGTGGGTGTTGGACAGCTCCGAGATGTGGACCAGGCCCTCGATGCCCTGCGCCACCCGGACGAACGCCCCGAACGGGACGAGCTTGGTGACCTGGCCCGAGATGACCTCGCCGGCCCGGTACTTCCGCTCGAACTCCTTCCAGGGGTCCTCCTGCGTGGCCTTCAGCGACAGCGACACACGCTCGCGCTCCAGGTCGACGTCGAGCACCTCGACCTCGACCTCCTGGCCGACGCTCACGACCTCGGACGGATGGTCGACGTGCTTCCAGGACAGCTCGGAGACGTGCACCAAGCCGTCCACGCCGCCCAGGTCCACGAACGCGCCGAAGTTCACGATCGAGGAGACGGTGCCCTTGCGCCGCTCTCCCTTCGTCAGAGACTCCAGGAACTTCTTGCGTCCCTCGCTCTGCGACTCCTCCAGGAAGGCCCGGCGCGACAGCACGACGTTGTTGCGGTTGCGGTCCAGCTCGATGATCTTGGCCTCGAGCTCCTGGCCCACGAAGGGGTGGAGGTCGCGGACCCGCCGCAGGTCCACCAGGGATGCCGGCAGGAACCCGCGCAGCCCGATGTCGAGGATCAGCCCGCCCTTCACGACCTCGATGACGGGGCCCTTGATGGTCCCGCCGCCCGTCATGATCTCCTCGATCCGTCCCCAGGCCCGCTCGTACTGGGCCCGCTTCTTGGACAGGATGAGGCGCCCTTCCTTGTCCTCCTTCTGGAGGACCAGGGCCTCGATGGGGTCGCCGATGCTCACGACCTGTGAGGGATCGACGTCGTGGCGGATGGACAGTTCCTTGGAGGGGACGACGCCCTCCGATTTGTACCCGATGTCGACGAGCACCTCGTCGCGGTCCACCTTCACGACGGTGCCGGCGAGGATGTCACCTTCCTTGAAGGAGATGAGGCTATCCTCGACCGCCTGCCGGAGCTCCTCCGGCGTCAGGTCGTCCTGCACGGCCGCCGCGGCGGCGGCCGGGGCCTGCGATGTCTCGATCTCGACCAACTCCTCTCCCGAAGCCACAAGCGTTCCCATGCGGGTGCACCCGGTTCCAGATGGGGTACAGCCGCGCAGAGAAGAAGCCTTGCGGCCAGCAGGAATGTTAGTTGCGCGCCGAACCGAGCGTCAATCGAACGGATACCTCTGGACGCGAGCCCGGCCTCGAACGCGGCTCGCGGGAGCGAGTCACCCGTTCAGGCAGGGGCCACTGATCGACGTGCCCGGCGACCGGTCTCTGTCCCACGCGCACAGGGGAGCGCGCCCCAGGACATTCCCTCTCGCATCGTTCGCGACGACGACCCCCGGGGCCCGAGGGGGCGGGAACAGGACGAAGTAGTTGAGATCGTCGCCGGGAGGGCCGGGCAGGATGGCAACCGGCCGAACCTCCCCGTCGTCCAGATGGACCGTGACGTCCTTCACGGCCGGGGCGAGCACACCCACATAGCCAATCCCGAGGTTGCTGGCGGTGCTGAGCACGGACATCCCGGGGAGTGTCTGCGGGCCCTTCTCGCTGCAGAAGGTCCCGCCGTCCATCTTCAAGAACAGGCCGACACACCGATTGGTCGTGTACTCCTCCAGGCCCACCGTCACGCTCCACGGAACTCCATCCACCGTCCCGTACGCCACGACCCTTCTCTGGCGTTCGCCGGTGCCAGCCCCGTCGTACGGCGTGAAGTCTCCTCCGATCGCCACCACCGGCCAGGGGCCAAACGAAGGGGAGGGGGCAGGGGGGGCAGGCGACGGGGAGGGAGATGGCGACGGCGCGGGCGACCGCGTCTCCGACGCGGCGGGCTGGGCCTTCCCGTTTCCGGGCACGACCCGCGCCAGCGTGAAGGCCCCGCCGACGATCAAGGACAGAGCGATGGCGGCGGCGACCACCGTGCGACCCTGACGCCCGCGGATCCGGCGCACGGTGCCCTCGGGCATTGGCCGAAACGGGTCGGGCTCCGCTTGGCGGCGCAGTTCCCCTCGAAGCCGGTTCTCCAGGTCGTTCACAGCACGTCCCTCCTCACGGTCCGCCGGAGGTGCTCGATGGCGCGTGAAACCAGCGCGTTCACGGCGCGACTGGAGCACCGAAGTGCCCGGGCGGCCTGTTCCTCGGTCATGTCCTCGTAGAAGCGGAGGACGATGGCGGCGCGCTGCCGGTACGGAAGGGCGAGCACGGCCGTCCACAGCTCATTGCGCTCCCCGGCCTCGGGTCCCACGGCTGCCATACCAGCAGCCCGCGGTCCCTCGCGCCGGAGATAGGCCCGTTCGACCCGGGCCCGGCGGAAATGCGCCTTGCACAGGTTGATCACGGTCCGGCGCAGGTAGGCCTCGAAGGCCGCCGGGCTCCTCAGGTGGCCGAATCGCCCGGTCACCCGGACGAAAGCCTCGTGCGCGATGTCCTGGGCCAGATGGGGGTCCCCGGTCAGCAGGCGGGCCAACGACTCCGCCCCGCCCACGTGCCGGGCGTACAGGTCTCCCAGGTCCGGTGCGCCGAGGGTCTCGGTCACCTGGAGACTTCCCGGCGCGATGTCATCCCTCTGGCCGTTCACCGATGTCTAGATGCGAAGGCGAACCTCTTCGCTTCGGTCGTGTTGCGCCGGTCAGTGGCCGGCGGGAGCGGCCTCGGCCCAGTTCTGGCCCCAGCCGATGTCGGCCCGCAGGGGAACCTTCAGCTCGTAGGCCGCCTCCATCTCGTCCTTGACCAGCTTGGCGGCCTCCTCCACCTGCTCCTCCGCCACCTCGAACACCAGCTCGTCGTGGACCGTGAGGAGCATGTGGCAGTCCAGGCCGGACTCCCCGAGGGCGCGGTCCACCCGGATCATGGCCAGCTTGAACACATCGCTGGCGCCGCCCTGGATGGGGGCGTTCAGCGCCATGCGCCGTCCCAGGTCGCGGACCCGGGGGTTCGCCGCCTGGAGCTCGGGGATGTACCGGCGCCGGCCCAGGAGGGTCTCGGTGAACCCTTCGGCGGCCGCCCGGGTGACCTGGCGGTCCAGGAACTCCCGGATCTTGGGGAACCGGGCGAAGTAGGCGTCGATGAACTCCTGGGCCTCGTCGGGCGCGATGCCGAGGCGGGAGGCCAGCCCGTACGCGTTCATGCCGTAGGCCAGGCCGTAGTTGATCATCTTGGCCCGGCTCCGGATCGAGGAGTCCACCTGGTCCGCCGGGAGCCCGAACACCAGCGCCGACGTGGCGGTGTGGATGTCGGCCCCGGACGCGAACGCCTCCGCCAGCCCCTCGTCGCCGGACAGATGGGCCAGGATCCGCAGCTCGATCTGTGAGTAGTCCGCGCACATCAGGACCTGGCCCGGCGAGCCCGGCACGAACGCCCGGCGGATCCGGCGCCCCTCTTCGCCACGCACCGGGATGTTCTGGAGGTTGGGGTTCGTCGACGACAGCCGGCCCGTCGCGGCCACGGCCTGGTTGAACGTGGTGTGGACCCGCCCGGTAGCCGGGTTCATCAGCCTGGGCAGCGCCACCAGATAGGTCGAGTTCAGCTTGTCCAACTCCCGCCACTGGAGCAGCGCGTCCACGATGGGGTGCTGGTCGCGAAGCTTCTCCAGCACGCTGGCGTCCGTGGAGAGCTGTCCCTTCGGGGTCTTCTTCCCCGGCGAGAGGCCCATCTCCCCGTACAGGATCTCCCGGAGCTGGGGCGGCGAGTTCAGGTTGAACTCCCGCCCGGCGTGCCGGTAGATCTCGATCTGGAGCGCGGCCATCCGTCCCGTGACGCTGGCCGACATGTCCTCCAGGTAGGACACGTCGAGGGCCACGCCTCGCGCCTGCATCCGGGCCAGGACCGCCGCCAGCGGCAGCTCGACCTCCTCCAGCAGGTACCGCAGCCCGGCCCGGTCGATGCGCTTCTCCATGACGGGCGCGAGGAGGGCCACCGCGGCGGCCTCGGGGGCCCCCC
>JALYLZ010000137.1 GCA_030774015.1 Actinomycetota bacterium
GGCCTCGGCGGCCACCGGCCGCCACGACGTCCCGAACAGCTGCCCGCCTTCCTCCTCCTCGACGCTGGCCAGCACATCGGCCCCCAGATAGGTGCGGCACAGCGCGGCCAGCTCGTACGAGGTCTCCGCCGGGTCCAGCAGGTATCCGGCCAGCAGGGTGTCGAACGCGATTCCGCCGACCTCGCGCCCCGAGCGAACCACCGCTGCGCTGAGCTCCTTCGCGTCGTGGACCCACTTGCGCACGCCGGCATCGGCCAGCAGCCGGTCCACGTCCGGGGAGGGAAACGGCGTGTAGACCGCCTTGCCGTCGCCGGTGGACGCGGCCAGCCCCACCAGTCCCTCGGCCTCGGCGTGGACCCGCACGGCCACTGGTGCCGCCGCCGCCGTCTCCGCCAGGGTCGCCAGCTCGGAGCCGGAGCCCTCCCTCAGGTCCAGCTCGGTGTCGAACGCCTCCGCCGCCGCGCCCTTGCGGACGTCCTCCAGCCGCTCCAGCAGGGTCCGGAACTCGAGCGACGTGAACAGGCGCCGGACGGCGTCCTCGTCCCACTCGCCCATCTCGCATGTTGCCGGGTCGACGTCGAGCTCGATGTCCGTGTCCAGCTTGGCGATCTCTTTGTTCAGCAGAAGCTGCTCCCCCGATGCCTCGATGCCGGCCCGCACCCGCGGCTTCAGCTCCTCGGTGTGCTTCAGCAGCTCCTCGACGGAGCCGTAGGTCTGGATCAGGGTCGACGCCGTCTTCTCCCCCACCCCGGGAACCCCCGGGATGTTGTCGGAGGTGTCGCCCTTCAGCGCCACGTAGTCCAGGTACTTCTCCGGGGGCAGGCCGAACCGCTCCGTCACGGCCTGCACGTCGTAGCGGACGATGTCCGAAATCCCTTTTCGGTTGAACATGACGGTGATCCCGGGCCGCACAACCTGGAAGAAGTCCCGGTCCGCCGTGACGATGACGGCCTCCATCCCCTCCTCCACCGCCCGGAGGGCCAGCGTGGCGATGAGGTCGTCCGCCTCCTGCTCCGGGTGGCTGACCAGGGGGATCTTCAGCGTCTCGACCACCTCGAGGATCAGGCCGAGCTGCTGGCGGAACTCGTCGGGGGTCTCCCGGCGGCCCGCCTTGTACTCCGCGTAGCGCTCCAGCCGGGCCTTCGGCGTCCCCAGGTCGAACGCCACGGCGATCCGGTCGGGCTTCTCCTCCGCCAGGAGCTTGATGAGCATCGAGGTGAACCCGTACACGGCGTTGGTGACCTGTCCGGTGGACGTGGCCAGCGTGGGCGGCAGCGCGAAGAACGCACGATAGGACAGGCTGTGCCCGTCCAGGAGGAAGAGTCGCTGCCGCCGGTCGCCGGCGATTTCCGGGTCTGTTGCCACCGTTCGGCATTGTAGTCTCGGCCCATGACAGCCCCTCCCGCCCGCTCCTCGCAGGAGTACCTGGAAGCGCTGTACGAGATGGCCGAGGAGGGGATCCCCACGGTCCAGGCGCGCCTGGCGGAGTGGATGGGGGTCAGCCGGGCCTCGGTATCAGAGGCGGTGAAGCGGTTGCTCCGCGACAGGCTCGTCACGAGCGAGGACCGCCGGCTGGCGTTCACCCCCCAGGGTGAGCGGATGGCCCGGGCCCAGGTCCGCCGGCACCGCATCGCCGAGCACTTCCTGATCCGCGTCATCGGCCTGCCCTGGCACCGGGCCCACGAGGAGGCCGGGCGGTGGGAGCGGGCCATCTCCGACGACGTCGAGGTGCGGATGGTGCAGATCCTGGGGGACCCCGGGGCCTGCCCGCACGGCAACCCCATCCCGGGGTCGGCCAACGCCGTCGACCTCACCGGCCTGGTCCCTCTCAACGACGTCGATCCCGGGAAGCGGGTGGTCCTGCGGCGCCTCACGGAGGACTTGGAGCTGGACCTCGACGTGATGCGGTTCTTCGAGGACAGCGGGCTGATGCCGGGGGCCCGGATCGAGGTCCGCCGCAAGGGCCCGGACGGCACCATCGGGCTGGAGGTCGACGGCGAAGCCGTCGCGGTGGGAGCCCATCTGGCCGACAACCTGTGGGTGAGCCCGGAGGGGCCCTGACGGAAACGGCCTGTCTCTGCCCCCGAGCCGTTGATCCGATTTCCACCCGATGGGTAAGATTTCGGCTGCCAAGACACCTACGAGCTATTGTCAGGTATACCTGACAATAGCGTTCCCGGAAGGCGAGCAAGAAACTCGATGAGCACGGGCCAGACAGTCCTCCTCGGCGCGATCGCCGGCTTCACCATCTTCCTGGGGCTGCCCATGGGCCGGATCCAGACCGAGAGCCGGCGGGTGAAGACCTTCCTGGCCGGTGTGTCCGCGGGGATCCTGGTGTTCCTGTTCTTCGACATCATGAAGAACGCCACCGGGCCGCTGGAGGACGCCGTCAACGGGCGCGCCTGGGGAAGGCTCACCGGCATCGGGCTGGTGTTCGCCGCGGGCCTCGGTATCGGGCTGCTCGGGCTGCTGTACGTGAGCCGCCTGTGGCGACGCCGGTCCATCCCGGCCAGCCTGGGGCCGGGAGCCATGGCGGTGGCGGAGGCGCCCGATCGCACCCGCGAGGCGCTGCACGTGGGGATGTCCATCGCGATCGGCATCGGGCTGCACAACTTCTCGGAGGGGCTGGCCATCGGGCAGGCCGCGCACAGCGGCGAGGTGTCCCTGGCCGTCCTGCTGGTCATCGGCTTCGGCCTCCACAACGCCACGGAGGGCTTCGGCATCGTGGGGCCCCTCGCGGCGGCGGACGTGCGGGCGACGTGGGGATGGCTGGTGTTGGCTGGGATCATCGGCGGGGGCCCGACCTTCTTGGGGACGCTGGTCGGCACGTCGGTCAGCTCCACGTACGTGTTCGTCGCCTTCCTGGCCCTGGCCGCGGGCGCGATCCTGTACGTGGTGGGCGAGCTGTTCAACGCGGGGCGCCGGATGTCCTGGGAGGTCACGCTGTGGGGCGTGCTGGCCGGCTTCCTGGTGGGCCTGGCCACCGAGCTCGTGGTGGTGGCGGCGGGAGTCTGAACCCACCGGCCCCTTCCAGTAGGCTCCCCGTCCATGGATGAGGAGGAAGCTTCCCCGGTCGTCTCGCCGGAAGAGGTCCTCCGCGTGGTCCGGGAGACTCCCAATCCACTCATGGATCGGCTCGGGATCGAATGGCTCGAGCTCGATCCGGACCGGATCGTGGCGCGGATCCCGGTGGCGGGGAACACCCAGCCCTACGGCGTGGTGCACGGCGGTGCCACCGCGGCCCTGTGCGAGACGGTCGGCTCGTTCGGGACGGCCCTCGTCGCCGGGTTCGATCGGATCTCCGTCGGCATCGCCCTCACCGTGAACCACCTGCGGTCGGTCCGGGAAGGACACATCACCGCCACGGGCGTGCCGCTGCACGTGGGTCGCAGCACCGCCGTGTGGGACATGCGAGTGGAAGACGACGAGGGGCGCCTGGTCGCGGTGTCCCGGCTGACCCTGGCCATCCGGGACCCGGCGCCGGCTCGCCCGTGATCCCGGCAGTCGCCCGTGATCCAGTGATCGCGTGATCGGCGCCGTTCACCTGACCGGCACGCTGATCAACGCCGGAACGGTCCTCGTGGGGACGGCGGTGGGGACGCTGCTCGGCGACCGACTTCCGGAACGCATCCGCGAGACGGTCATGCACGCCCTGGGGCTGTTCGTGCTGGCGGTCGGCGTCGACGAGTCGCTGGCCGCGTTCACCCCGCCCCTGTCCCGCTTCACTCGGGCCAGCGTGGTGATCGTGCTGGGAAGCGTCCTGGTGGGGGGCATCGTCGGAGAGCTCCTGCGGATCGAGGACCGCCTGAACACCGCCGGGGAGGCCCTGAAGCGGCGGTTCGGCCGGGGGCAGGCCAGGTTCACCGAGGGGTTCGTGGTGGCGTCGCTAGTGTTCTGCGTGGGCCCGCTGTCCATCCTCGGGTCGATCCAGGACGGACTGAACGGCGACTACCAGCTGCTGGCGATCAAGTCGACGCTGGACGGCTTCGCGGCGCTGGCGTTCAGCGCGGCCCTTGGCTGGGGGGTCGGGTTCTCGGCGATCACCATCCTGCTCTACCAGGGCAGCCTGTCGCTCGCCGCCTCCGCCGTGGCCGGCTCGTTCACGCCGGAGATCACCGCCGCGCTCACCGCGGCGGGGGGCATCCTCATCCTCGGGATCTCGCTCCGGCTCCTCGACCTGAAGCAGGTCCGGGTGGCGAACCTCCTCCCCGCCCTGGTGCTGGCGCCGGCGACCGTGGCCGTCATGCAGGCGCTGCGTTGATCGCTCCGACCCGGCAGGACGTGTCACTCTTTTTGGTTCCGGCCCCCGAAAAACTGGCCGCGGACCAGGGTGGCACTGACCTGCGCGTATTCCTCGAAACCGTTGCGGCGTAGGCTTTTCGACTCGGTTGACACGGTGCAGGGGGCCTGGCTATCTTTCGCTCCGGTCCCAAGCGGCCGCAGGGATCGAGAGCCCGGAAGGGCCCCCGGAAGTCGGGGCCAGACCCGGAGGGCGCAAGCCCCGAGGAGACGGCTCCAGGCCTTTCGGAGCCCCCCAAGCTCACGAGTCCGGGTTGCTTGGGACCACCCCTTGACGGGCCGAGATACCGAGTAGACAACGCTCCGTATGGGGAAGGCGGAGCGGCTCCAAAGGTATCTCGGCCCGTCTTCGGTTTCCGGTGTTTCCGGGCAGTCGCGGGCTATCGAATTCAAGATCTCGCCGCTATCCTGACCAGCCGATGCGCAAGCTCCAACGCGGGTTCGTTTCCCTCGCCGCCGCCCTCGTCCTCGCGGCATCCTGCTCGCACGGTTCCACCCGATATTCCGGCCAGACGAACGCCAACGGCGACCGGGTGATCTACAACCCCGAACCCAGCCACGGCCCGTTCGTGGTGGTGGCCGTGGACAACCACTTCCACGACATCCACCCGGTGGACCGCACCCGGATCAAGGAGTCCCGACCCTTCATCGTGATCAACGAGGGCAGCAATCTGCACAACTTCACCGTGGTCGGGACGAACATCAGCGTGGACATCCCCCCGGGCGGTCAGCTGGACTGGAGCCACCTGGGCGCCCACCTGAAGCCCGGCGTGTACCACGTGTTGTGCACGTACCACGCGTGGGCCCGGATGACCGGCCTGTTCGTGGTGACGAAGTAGGGGGCTCTCGCTACAGCACGGCGGCCAGGAACTTCTTGGTCCGATCGTTCTGCGGGTTGGCGAAGATCTCCCGAGGGTTCCCCTGCTCGACGATCTGGCCGTCCTCCATCACGATCATGCGGGTCCCCACCTCGCGGGCGAAGCCCATCTCGTGGGTGACCACCATCATGGTCATGCCCTCCTCGGCCAGTCCCCGCATGACTGCCAGCACCTCGCCCACCAGCTCCGGGTCAAGGGCCGAGGTCACCTCGTCGAACAGCATCAGCTTGGGTCGCATGGCCAGGGCCCGGGCGATGGCCACCCGTTGCTGCTGTCCGCCGGAGAGCTGCCCGGGGTAGGCGTCCGCCTTGTGCGCGAGCCCCACGTGGCCGAGCTGCTCCAGTGCCCGCTTGCGCGCCTCCTCCTTGGGGACGTCCAGGACCTTCTCCAGGGCGATGGTGATGTTCTGGCAGGCGGTCTTGTGTGGGAACAGGTTGAACGCCTGGAACACGATCCCCATGTGGGTCCGGACCTCATCCAGGTTCGTCCGGATGTCGGTGATCTCCTTCCCCTGGAACCACACGGTGCCCTCCGTGGGTATCTCCAACATGTTCACGCATCGAAGGAGGGTGGACTTCCCGGACCCGGACGGTCCGATGATCACCTGGACCTCGCCCGGCCGAAGTGTGAGGTCGATCCCCTTCAGTACGTGGTTCGTGCCGAACCACTTGTGGATGTTCTCCAGGCGGACCAGCGCGCCGTCGTCGGGCATGGTGCCGGCATTATGGCCTCCCGGTGCCTGTTGACCCAAGCCCATGCTCATGTCGATCACCCCGTCCCGAAGCCGCCGGCGATCCCGACCAGGCCGCTGCGCAGTCGACGCTCCACCGCGGTGACCAGCCGGATCAGGGGAAGCGTCACCACCAGGTACCCGATCGCTGCCGCGACGAAGAACGTGCCGTTGGTGAGCGACGCATAGCCGTCCTCAGCCACCGAGAACAGCTCCCGCTGCTGTGGGAGCAGCCCCAGGATGACCACCAGCGCGGTGTCCTTGATCAGGATCACGAACTCGTTCATCAGGGGCGGGATGACCCGGCGCACCGCCTGGGGGACGATGACGTAGCGCATCGACTTGAGGTACCCCATGCCCAGCCCCCGGGCGGCCTCCAGCTGCCCCCGCTCGAGGGACTGGATGCCGGCCCGGAACACCTCGGACGCGTACGCTCCCGTGTTCAGGCTGAACACGAGCAGGGCCACCTTGTACGAGCCGACGTTGACCCCGAGTCCCAGGCTGAAGGCGAAGTAGAAGAAGGCCAGCTGCCAGATCAGTGGGGTGCCCCGGAAGAAGTTCACGTACACACGCGCCGGCGCCCGCACCGCTCTCTTGTCCGACAGGGAGAGCATCGCCAGGAGCAGGCCGATCACGACCCCGCCGACCTCACCCCCCAGCGCCAGCAGCAGTGTGTTCTTGGCTCCGGTCAGGAACGCCCGAACCCACACCCCGTGGACCAGGGTGAAGTTCAGCTCGTTGCGGACGAACGTGAACATGCCGTGCCCCGACCGGAACCAGAGGACGAACCCGGCCAGCGCAAGCGCCTGGATGCCGAGAATGGCCCCGGTAAGGGCGTGGCTCCGCCTGCGTCGCGTGTCCATGCGGCGGTAGACGGAGAACCCCAACGCGATGGCCCCGAGGCCCAGGGCGATGGCCAGGACGAGGACGGCGGTCTCCGTGGTGGAGCGCGCCCCCATGACGATGTTGCAGATGCCCTCCGCTCCCTGGATCCCCGTGCCCGGCAGGGCCGGGTTCGAGGACGGCACGAAGTGTTCGAGGCCCGCGGCGTGGCAGGCGGGAGTCAGCGGTCCACCTTTGATGTTCGCGTACAGCTCCACTCCGATCGTGCCGAGCACGACCAGGGCCAGCGCCATGATCCCGGCCACCAGCGTGGCCAGGGGGACCGGCGCCGTGGGACCTCGTACGTCGGGCGGCACCCTGGGTTCCGGTACGGTCGGTTCCGCCGTCGCTACCGCCATGGCCTCCTCCTTCCAGGGACGCTCCCCGAAAACGGGCGGGCCCGCGCTCCGTGGAGC
>JALYLZ010000138.1 GCA_030774015.1 Actinomycetota bacterium
GCTCGTGCAGGCGGCGAAGCGGCGGGCTCGCGGGTACCGCACCAAGACCAACCTCATCGCCATGACCTACCTCATCGCAGGGAAGCTGGACATGGCGTCAGCCCACACGAAATAGCGAGGAGCCGAAGAGCTCCGTGTGATGACGGGCCAGCCATCCGGCGAGCTCGTCCTCATCCTCGACCTCGACCAGGTACACGGTGCGCTCTTCGTTGACCTCGGCCAAGGTGAGGAGATGCGAGGTGGAGGAAGGATCGGCGGTATTGATCCAGTCGACGAAGGGCGGGTTGCACCGGCCCCACCCACGTTTACTGGATCTTTAGCGGGGACCGCCTATTGTTCTCAACGCGATTTCGTAGCTACCTGATCGGGAACGCTGGTCGGCTTGGCCGCTCTGTACGCGCTCGAGGAACGGGCCGTCGCCCGAGGGCGCCCGCAGTAGGCGCGGCCTTCGCCCCCGGGCTCGCCGAGCGCCTGGACCGGCACCGGGACGCCGTGGAGGGGGCGACGCCCGACCCGGACCTCGAGGCCGTCGCCTACGACGAGCTCCTTCGGTGTCGGCGTCCGAGCTACACGGTCCGGAGCGCCTCCGTCGGCGACAGGCGGGCGGCTCGGGTGGACGGGTACAGGCCGGCGAGGGCGCCTATCCCCGCGGCCACGGCGAGTGCACCCCACATGGCCGCGGTGGGGATCTGCATCTGCCAGCCGCGGGCATGGGCCATGCCCGTCGTGATGGCCACCCCGGCCGCCACGCCGGCGAGTCCCCCGATCACGGACACCAGGAGGGACTCCACCAGGAACTGCCCCGCCACGTGGCGGCGGGCCGCGCCCAGGGCCCGCCTGAGCCCGATCTCGGAACGCCGCTCCAGGACGCCGATGAGCATCACGTTCGCGATGCCGATCCCGCCGACCAGGAGGGCGATCGCCCCCAGGGCCAGGAACAGCGCCGTGGAGGCCCCGGCCACGGCCAGCCTCGCGGCCAGCAGGTCCGACGGGTTGCTCACCGTGACAGCGTCGGGGTGCTGCGGATCGACCGTGTTGGCGAGCAACGAGGCCACCGACTCCGTCGCGGCCACGACGGTCCGGACGTAGATCCTGGTGGGGTGGCCGTCGTAGCGGAACAGCTCGCGCGCCACCGGAGCGCCGATCAGCGCGGAGCGATCGATCTCCGGTGCCAGCGGAATCGGCGCCAGCACGCCGGCGACGCTGAACCTGGGACGCTGACCGGTCGGCCTGCGCTTGAGCGGGGTGGTCGGCACCGAGCCGGAAACCAAGGTCAGGACGCCTGGACCTCGAGCGCCCCGATATCGCAGTGGGAGCCTCCCGGACGAGGCATGCCACGCTGGTCCACGCCCTTCACGGGGGCCGCGGCGCACGCCGCGTCGTCGGCCGCATCGATGGCCGGGCTTCCCGACCCCAGGGCCATGGTGAAGGTGGGCCCGCCGTTGTTCTGAAGGGGGCCGAGGAGCGGGTCCGCGTTCACGATGTCGCCGGAGCCCGTGAACCCCGTGCACGAGCTATTGCTCCCGAGCAGGTTGTGCCCTCCCGAGGTCACTGTGCCGTCACAGTCTGGACCGGCGGCCGCAGAGTCGCCGGCGAGGATCGAGTTCTTGGACGTGGTCGAACCGGCGGCCAGGTCGATCCCGCCTCCGGACGCCCCACCGGTCGAAATTCCGGTCCCTCCCGAGGCCTGGTTGCCCGCGATCGTGCTGTTCACCAGGGTAATGGCGCCCATGGCCTGGATACCTCCGCCGGCCCCCGCGCCACCGACGCCGACGGTGCCGCAGCCATGGCTGTTGCATCCGGCCGGCCCACCGGCACCTCCGCTCGCCACGTTGGCAGCGATCGTCGCGTTCGCTACCAGCCCCTGCCCGGACAGACCACCGCCGGTTCCGGCTCCTCCCGGGCCGCCATTGCCCGGGTGGAAGCAGGCGAGGCCGCCACTCGCGCCCCGGCCACCAGTGCCACCCGTCGCCGAGTTTCCCGACAACGTGCCGCGGACGACCGTGAGCGCTCCAACGCTGTCGATGCCGCCGCCGACTCCCCGGCCGCCGGGACCTCCCGGCGCTCCCCCGTGAATGCCGCACACGACGCCGGGTCCGCCCACGCCCCCCGCCACTACGTCCGTCGAGACCGTGGAGGTGTTCAAGCTCATGGTCCCGGCGTTGTAGATACCGCCTCCGTAGGCGTCCCCTCCGGAAAGTCCGGCGCCGGTGAAGCCGTTGGTGCCGCCGCCGCCTCCTGTGGCGGTGTTCCCCTGGATCGTGCTGCCCTGGATGGTCATCGTGCTTCCGACGCCGTTGTAGATCCCACCACCGTACGCGGGACCGCCGGGACTTCCGCTCGCTCCACCGGCGCCGGAGACATGGTTGCCCGAGACTGCTGCCATGGCCATGGTGACCCGATTGGTCTGGCCGGGTCCGGGGATGCTCGAGATGCCTCCGCCTGACTGAGCCTGTCCGTTCTGGATGGTGAGCTTGGAGATCTTGACGACGACGGAAGCGGCGGGCTCGCCGATGGTGACCACGGTCCCGCTGGCCTCGCCATCGACGATCGTTGAAGCGGTCCCGGCTCCGGTGATCGTCAGGGAGCGGTCGATGACCACCCGCTCGGCGTACGTCCCGGCGGCTATCAGGATGGTGTCGCCGGAGACGGACTGGGTGATCGCGTATCCGATTGTCCGGCACGGAGCGGCGATGCAATCCCCCGTATCTGAGCCGGTGGTGGAGACGTGACGGACGCTCGCGGCGCGGGCTGACACCGTTCCCAGCCCGGTGAGGGCCCCCGTCAGCAAGAGGATGGTCAGGACGATCGAGGCCCGCCGCGGTCGCATGGCTCCCCCTTCTCCCGCGCTCATTCCCCCAGCGGCAGGACCCGGCATGTTCGCGTTCATGATGTCCTTTCCCTCAAATCGCGGTCAACGCGAAGTCATCCACCAGGAAGGAGGTCTGGAGAGAAGCGTCCTCCTTGCTCCCAAGGAACACCCGGATGGTCTGCCCGGCGTAGGACGTGAGGTCGAAGGTCTTCTGGGCATACGCGGGGGCCGCGTTCAGGTTCGAGTACGTGGCCAGCGTGGCCAGCACGACATTCGAGCTGGTCCGGACCTGGAGCTTCATCAGGTCGTGGGCCGGGGAGCCGGCGTCGGCGGTGTCGACGTGGAGCCAGAAGGTCAACGTGCCCGAGGTGATGCCAGACGGGATGGTCACGTCCTGGTACAGCGAGTCCGTGTGGGCGGTCCCCGTGCCCCCCAGCCAGGCGTCCCACGTTCCCGAGTGGGGCGGCTCGGCCGACGTGTTGTTGATCCTCGCCGTGGTGACCCACGGGGCCGTGCTGGTCGAGCCGTTCTCGAACCCGGAATTGCCGAGGAGCTGGGTACCCGCCGAGGTGACGGTGAACGGGGCAGTCACGTTGTGAAGCGGGTCGATGCACAAGTAAAGGTGAAGCGGGTCGGGATGGTTCTGGACCGCCCTCACCGTGCCCGCGCCGACTGCCGCGCCCGCGGGGATGACCACTTGAACCTGGAAGCTCATCGATGGCGGGACCGCGGCCAGTCCGGTGATAGTGCCGTTCGCATCAGTGAACCCGATCCAAATAGGGCAGGCATGCGCGTAGGGCCCTGCGAACCCACTGCCCGTTACTGTTACCTGTGTGCCGCCTGGACCGGAAGTGGGGTCCAATTGGATCGACGCCGCCCAGGCCACGCCGCTGAAGCCGGCCAGCATGAGCGCGAGCAGTCCGACCACGACGATCACTCGGCCACCTCTCAGCCTGGGAACCTTCACATGCAGGTTGGACATCTCAAACTCCTTTCACCTGGCTGCAGTGTTCGGAAGGCGTAAGCACGGTGACCTCTCATCCCGTGATCGATGCGAAGGCGTCCCTCGCATACATGACGTTCGTCGAGTACCCCTGTCGGCCATCGGGGAGCGTCACGAAGCGGCGCAGGTCCGTCCACACCATGTTGGCCGCCCCGTCCGAGCCGTAGGCGAGCCCGAGGTACTCCCCGATGTGGAAGACGCAGTGGGAGCAATCCGGCAGGGTCTGCGTGAACCACAGGTCGTCACTCAAGTGGGAGGGGGCGGTCGAGACCGAGCTCAGCTGGAAGGAGCCCGGGAGCCCGGTGGCGAGGGTGACCCCCATCGTCTGTCCGTCGGGGTCGGCCCCTCGGTCGTAGAACAGGATCCCCAGCTCCCCCGTCCGCGGGTTCAGCGCGATGCTCGGCTTGAACTGGTCGCCGGGAGCATCCGACACCACATCAGGACCGGTCCACGTCTGGCCGCCGTCTGCGGAGGTCATCACGAACACGTCGACGTTGGACACCGGGTGCTCGACGTCGTGGCGGCCATTACGGTTGTCCGCGAAGACCATGTACAAGGTGCCGTCCGGGCTCGCCGCCAGGTAACCGCCGGGCGGGAACGGCGGCAGGTCGGTGCCGGTCAGCCGACAGCCGAAGAACAGGTCCGGGGAGCACTCGTAGTCCCCGTACAAGAAGGTCTCGGAGTCGACTCCGTTCTCGAGGTCCACCACGTGGACGGGTGGGGACCACGTGGCCCCGCCATCGGTGGAGCTCACCACCATGAACTGGTCCTCGCAGCACTCGCCGGGCTCCCACACCGCGTCGTGCTGCTCGTTCAGGAAGGCCA
The DNA here is from genome assembly GCA_030774015.1 of Actinomycetota bacterium. Taxonomy (NCBI): domain Bacteria; kingdom Bacillati; phylum Actinomycetota; species Actinomycetota bacterium. The sequence continues at coordinate 4,641 of JALYLZ010000138.1, forward strand.
CGTGCACCGAGCCGTCCGGCCCGACGAAGGGCGCCGCGGGCGGGGGGTTCCAGTCGCATGCCGGCGCTCCCGGTGGACCCGTGCAGAACTCGGTGTTCGATCCGGAGATCACCTTCGGTCTGGTCCAGGTGATCCCGCCGTTGTCGCTATGACTCTCCACGGTCGGGAGGGTGCAGGTCCCGACGTCGCACCCGGGTGCAATCAAGAGGCCAGTCAGATACGTCCTGCCGTAGTACGGAGAGGTCGGGATGTTGTCGGTGCTGATCTTGCCTTCCTCGAACTGCTCGACATGCCTCTGCCCGCATGCTTGTCCCGCCAGGGCGGTCACCGGTCGACCCCAGTGGAGGCCGCCGTCCGTCGACATTGTGGCCATCTGGTTGGCCGGACGGCACCCTTTGGCGTTCTGAGGGGTCGTGGTTTCGAAGGCCATGATGATCACGCCGTGCTTGCGGTCGAAGGCGAGCCAGGGGTCCCAGTTATCGGAGTTGGGGGCGGGAGGAATGTCGCCGATGGTCCAGGTCGCCCCAGCGTCGAACGTGGTGGAGAACTTGATGCTCTGGTGGGTGTTTGGGACAGGGAACTCCTGCCAGTCGGGGATCAGGCCGTCGATGGCCGCAGCGATCATGTGCCGCGGATCAGCGGGATCGACGGCGATGGTGGGCTCTCGCGTTGGTTGGGCGTACTCGTCCGGGCAGTCGAGCGTCACGTTCGCGGCGAGGGAGGACGAGGTCGTGCATTCGATCGTCGATCGGGTCGATCCGGGTCTGGCTCGCCCGGCATACCCCTCGACGCCTGCATCGGCGTGCCCGCGCATCCACCCTGAGGACACCGGCATCCTGGGCGAGGCCGCCGCGCCCCGCGCACCTGTGGGCAGCCACATCGCGAACATGAGCATGGCCGACACTGCCGCCGAGACGACAGAGATCTTCCGCTTCATTGTTTTCTCCTCCTCCGACCCGGTGATCAGGCTCCTCGGTGCACGGTAGGAGGCCCCCAGTCCCCCGTCGTCGTTCGCAGGGCGAGTCGACCTCACCCGGAGGGATGAAATCTCGGGATGCGCGTCATCCCTCGTGGGGAAAGGAGTTCAGCCCCGCCCGGGCTCGATCAGGCCCGTCTCGTAGGCCATGACGGCGGCCTGGGTGCGATCGCGGAGGCCCAGCTTGGTCAGGATGTGGGCCACGTGGGTCTTCACGGTGGCCTCGCTCAGGTGGACCTTCCCGGCGATCTCCGCGTTGGAGAGCCCTCGGGCCACGTGGCGCATGATGTCGAGCTCCCGCTCGGTGAGCTCCTGCAGCTCGGGCGGCGGTCCCGCTCGAGGTATGGGCCGGCGGGCGAACTCCTCGATGAGCCGGCGGGTGATGGAGGGGTGGAGCAGGGCGTCCCCCCCCGCTACCACCCTGACGGCTGAAGCGAGCTGCTCGGGCGGGGAGTCCTTCAACAGGAAGGCGCTCGCTCCAGCCTTCAGTGCCTCGTACACGTATTCGTCGTAGTCGAAGGTGGTGAGCATGACCACCTTCGGCGGCTGTTCCATCCGCGCCATGATGGTCCGGGTTGCCTCAAGACCGTTCACCCGGCGCATCCGGATGTCCATGAGCACCACGTCTGGCGACAGCTGCACGGCCTCGTCGATACCGGAGGCTCCGTCGTCGGCCTCGCCGACCACACGGATGTCGGGCTGGGTCTCGAGGATCAGCCGGAACCCCGCTCGGACCATCTGCTCGTCGTCCACGATGAGCACGCGAATCGGGGTCATGCCAGCACCCGTTCCTCGCGCAGCGATGCCCGGACCCTGAAGCCGCCTTCAGCGGTGGGCCCGGCCTCTGCACGCCCTCCGAACAGGGCCGCCCGCTCTCTGATCCCCACCAAGCCCTGACCGGCCCCGGGCACCGTCTGAACGGCCCTGGTCGCGCTGAGAGCCCCTGAGTCGGTGACTTCGACCTTCACCCCTTCTGCCGAGTACAGCAGCCTCACCCATGCTCTTGCGCCTGGAGCATGCTTTCGGACGTTTGTCAGGGCCTCCTGGACGACGCGGTACAGGGAAAGGTCCAGGCCTGCGTTGAGTTCGTGGGGCTCACCGTCGACGATCAGCTCCACCTCCATTCCGGCTCGGATCTCCCGGTCCACCAGAGACTGGATGGTGAACCGCTCGCCGGTGGGAATGGGTGCCACTTTGGCTTCGCCGTCCATCGAGCTGACCAAGGAGTGCAACTCGCGGAGCGCTTCCTGGCCAGCTCGCTCCACCGCGGCCAGCGCCTGATCGGCCTGGAGCCGATCGCTCTCGGCCAGCCATCGAGCGGCTCCTGCCTGGATCACCATGAGGGTGACGCTATGGCCCACCAGGTCATGGACGTCGCGGGCGATCCGGGATCGTTCCTCAACGACAGCGAGCCGAACCACCTCCTCGCGAGTCCGACGCAGCAAGGTGTTCTGTTCCTCCAGGACCGTGTTCAGCCTGCGGCTCTCTCGGACGCCGAGACCCGCGATCACGGCGAACACGAACTGCGTCGCCCAGCCGAGCTGGCAGCCAGCCCCGCACGTGTCTGGGATGAAGAGATACGGAAGATAGGCGACCACTTCAGCAACGACGGCGGCGAGCCCCCACCAAGGTCCCCGGAGGGCGGCCACCGTGAAAACAGCGACGAAGATGGCTCGGTCGGCGGTGACCGTGTCTCCTCCCAGAAACGCGTCCTGAACGAAGATCACCGAAGCGATCAGGAGGAGGACGCCGACCGGGGTTACCCGACGGAACAGGAGAGCCACCACGACTACGACGGCGAGGACCACGGCGCTCGGCCTCCGCATCCAGTAGGGATCCCAGATGCGCTCCGCCGCTCCCAGGATTGCCATGACGAGCACGACCAGAATGTCGGTAACCCAAGGAATCCCCGCGGTGTGTCTGGCCCGCCGCACGACCCGCCGCGCGAGAGACCAATCTGGACTCGCGGGCGACTCCGTTGAGAGAGGGGAAAGGCTATCGATCGCCATCGGGGCCGACGGTTCCGTTCGCGGGAGTTCACCCGCCGGCCATAGCACTGAGCCGTCATTCTGCGACCGCAAGACCACGAGAAGGCGGCGCATCTCGATAAGCGCGCCGCGGCCGGTTGCCTCGACCGCACCAATCGACTCACTGGCCAGTTGTGGGTCGGCGCCGAGCGCCCGTCGCGCTGCGTATGTCTGGGTGCTCATACGCTCGATGCCGCGAACGACAATGGCGTACAGGTCCCGAGCGATGCGGGTCCGCTCGGTCGCGACAGCGCTCAGAGAGAGTCGATCTTGCTCCCTCCGCAGCTCGCTCGCGCCTCGCTCGAGGTCGGAAGTGATGGCTCTGCGCCGCGCCTGGGCGCGGCCAGCGAACCACACCAGGACGAAGTAGGGGAATCCGTAGTCCACAAAGTATGGGAGAAGCTCCGAGGACTTGGGGAGGGCCCCGGACCAGGACTGCGCGACGTCCAGTGGAAAGCTGGAGACCAGCGCGAGGAGGGATACCCTCCATCCACAGCGCTCCGAGATCGTGTACAGCAGGACGAATTGAGAGAGGAGCCAGCCCCTGACTCCGATGGCTGTGACCAGACCGCCGGCTGACGCGAGCACGTGCATGGCGAAGGCTGCCCCAAGGCTCTTCCGCCTGAGTGTTACGGCGACGGCTTCGACGGCAAGGATGCCCAGAGCCGCGGGCTGCTGGCTGGCGGGCACAGCTTCTCCCGGGAGCACGAGCGCCGCGGCGCCGATCGTGAAGATGCCGGCCCCGATAGCGCCGTCGATCGCGATCGGCGGCCACCGCCGGGCTCGCTCAAGGAGCACACCGAGCGCCCTCATTGGCGAACCGTAGGTCGGCCGCGCGGCGATTTCCTCCCCCCAGAGGATGCCTCGTCTCATCCCACAGGATGAGCCACGGGGTCCGCCCGAACAAGGTCCAGGGGCGGACAGGTCGGCGGGGTATGCGTCACGGAGGACGGCACTCCGGTCCCCGGGTCGTCCGCCGCGCGGTGAATCGCTCTCAGCCGGACAGGTGAAATTTGTCGGGCCGCGCTCAGCCGGCCGGAGGAGCGCAGGTCAGGGCTCAGAAGGGCAGGCCGCCTCCGAGTGCCAGGTCAGTCGTCGGAGGATGTCGTCGAGGTTCGGAGCGCGGTCAGGCTCGATGCTGCGACCGTGAAGGGCTAATCAAGGAGTGCGCCCGCGCCATCGCCAACCAGGTCCGCGACGCCTACCCGTGGGGTCCAGAAACACGATCGCGGGGCTGAGACCGGCATCGGCGGTCCGGTCTGCGACAATGCCGCGCCGTGATCCGCTCTCTCCTCTATCTCCTTCTGCGCCGCGTCCTGGGCCTGTTCAGGTCAAACGACCGCGCAGCGGCTGAGGCCGAACTTGAGAACGTCGTGCTCCGACACCAACTCGCCGTCTTGCGCCGGCAGGTGAAGCGCCCGATCTACCGCGCATCCGACAAAGCGTTCCTTGCCGCCGCGAGCAGGATGCTTCGGCGGGAAGCCTGGGGCGCGTTCCTGGTCCGGCCTGAGACCCTCCTCGGCTGGCACCGCCGGCTCGTCGCCAGGAAGTGGACCAAGCCGCATCGCCCTCCTGGCCGCCCAGCTCTCGATCCCGAGGTCCGGGAGCTGATCCTGCGCTTGGGCAAGGAGAACCCCAGGTGGGGCTATCACCGCATCCGGGGCGAGCTGCTCAAGCTCGGGGTGAGGGTCTCGGCCACCACGATCGCGACGATGCTCCGCCGCCACGGGCTCGGTCCGGCCCCCAGACGGGGCCCCACGTGGAGAGAGTTCCTACGAGCTCAGGCGGCCGGGATCCTGGCCTGCGACTTCCTCACCGTGGAGACCATCACCCTGAGGACCCTGTACGTGCTGGTGTGGATCGAGCTCGGGACACGGAGGGTGCACTTGGGGGGAGCGACACCCAACCCCGACTCGGCGTGGGTCACCCAGCAGGCCCGGAACCTGGCCATGGCCCTTCAGGAGGATGGACGGTCCCCGAAGTTCCTGATCCACGACCGGGACACCAAGTTCTCCGGCCCGTTCGACGAGGTGTTCCGGTCCGAAGGCATAAGGATCGTCCGCACGCCGATCCGGGCCCCGAACGCCAACGCGCTCTGCGAACGGTGGGTGGGGACCGTCCGGGCCGAGTGCCTGGACTGGACCCTCTTCCTCGGCCGGCGACACCTGGAGCGGGTCCTTCGCACCTACATCGCGCACTACAACGAGGCCAGGCCCCATCGTGGGCTCGCACTTCAGACGCCGATCGGGAGCCCATCGCCGGCGGTGGGTGACCCGAGAGCCGCGGACGTTCGCCGGCGGGACGTGTTGGGCGGCCTCCTTCACGAGTACAGCCTCGCGGCATGAGTTTGTGTACCCGACGGGTTGCCTTCGGTATCCTCCTGGATGACGGTGACCAAGACCTGAGAGGGCTCGACCTCCTCCCGTCGGACTGATGAACTGCGATACAACCGCGACCGAGTAGTGCCGAAGGTGGATGCGACAAGTCGCAGACTCGCGTGACAGCTCACCAGTGCGTCCGTCAGTGGATGCTCGCGGAGGAGATCCGAGTCCCAGTAGCCGCCGATCAGCATTGCACGCATGCCGTGTAGCTGAGCACCGGCCGGTCGAACCCGACACGCCGATCGTCAGAGCATCCGCCGCCTGCGCGTCATGGCCGCCGAGGGGCCAGGGTTACGCCTCGATGAGGTCACCCGCTCGGCTCCAGGAACGATCGGAACGAGTCCAGCAGCTGCCGGATGTCCTTGGGGGGAGGAGAGCCCACCGCCAGCTAACCGAAGCCCATGGCGGGAGCCGCGCCACCCTCGCGCTAGCGCTAGGCACCGGTCTGCGAGTGAGGGGCGGCCACCGGCTTCGACTCGGGCGAGCCCTGCTGCCGTAGGAAGATTGCGAGTACGACGAGCGCTCCCACCGAGAGGAACTCGCTCTGCCAGTTCTGGAAGGACTGATACCAGAACTCCGATGTCGTCACGAACCGGAACACCGAGACGGTCTGTCCCCCGTGCTCACGGGCGTCCTGGTTGTAGGAGGTCGTTCCGCCAATCGCGTGAAGGACGAACGACATCACGAAGAGCCCGAACAGGGCCGTGGCCAGGGAGTTCATGTAGAGCCTCAGCCACAGGCCGCCCCTTCTTACCGGCCACGGGCGGCGCGGGTACCGCTGACGCCCCGGGTCGACGTCCTGCGGCGAGGGTTCCTCGAGGGGTTTTGACACGGGTGAGCCCTTCTGGAACAGATAGGCCGTGATGAGGACATACACGCCCATCTGGAGGAACTCGGACTCCCAGTTCTCGAACACGCCTTCGATGAAGTCGCCGCTCTTCAGGTAGGCGACGTAGCCGATCCGCCGCCGGTGGTGCTCGGCGAGATTGGAGTTGTTGGCGTGATGTCCGACGATGCTCATCGGGACGAGCGCGCCGAGGAACAGCCCGAACATGCTGATGGCAAGGCCGTTGTTCTTCAGGAACCGCCGCATGGCGACCTCCGCCTTCCGGGTGGGCCGGTGGTGCGAATGTGGGTGCTTGTATCTTGCGGTCCAATCATGCCCGCACGGCGGCGGCCACTCAGGCACAGGCGTTCGGGGCGCGCCCGGAGGCTCGGCCAGCCGCAGCAGAACGCTAAGCTAAGAGGAGCAACCGCTGGGGGCCCACCGACGCCCCAACACGACGGTGAACGAGGGTGCGAAGCGCTATCCGCTCTTGGATGCGGCGGCCGGTCACCCGAGATTGGCCTGGCCTTGAGGCGCCACCCCGGCAGGATCCCGGAGGTCCGCCGTCGGCGGCGGCGGTTGCGTGGCTCCTCACCCGAATGACTCACGGCCATCACTGCCTCGTGGGGCCCCAAGCGTCAGTTCTTGCCTGTCTCATCCTTCTGGTCTTTCGCTGTGTGGGAGCCGGAGCCAACCTGCTCCTTCACGGTCTGGTCCACGGTCCCGACCTGTTCCATCGTGGCCTGTCCCACGTCCCGGTCGATCACGTCGCCCGCTGGCGTGCGATTGAGCATCCGGCTCCAGGACCGTCGGATCTGCTCGTAGCGCTCTCTGCCAGCTCGCGCCCCCAGCACATAGGCAGCCCCGGCCACGACGAGGGTGCGGATCCAGCCCCCACGCTTGCGCTTTCGAGGTGTCGTCTCCATGCGATCGAGTAGCGCCAGCATCCGGTCCCGGTTGGCGCCGTCCTCCTCCAGCTGCTGGCGAAGAAGCGTGTTCTCGCCCTTGAGCTCCTCGTTGCTCTGCTCAAGCTTCTCGGACCGGGCCTGGTTCGCCTTGGCCTTCAGCCCGCTGGCCACGCTGCCGATCTTCTCCGCCACGTTCATCCGAAGCCTCCTCCTTGCGATCCCACGGAAGTCCTACCCGGCAATGCGGCATCCACTCTCTGAGGTGGATCGCGGTCAGCTGCATGAGCCGAGACACTCGGCGTCCGAGGTCGACTGATTGGGTGGCGAGCTCCATCCTCCACCGCTCGACCGTCGGGACTGACCTCTTCCCGGCAGTTCCGCCAACGATCGTGCAGTTTCAGCGTTCTCGTTCTGTCGCAGTTCGCAGCGGCCCTCCGCGGAATCAGGCGTCGTCCGTCTCTGACCGCATCCTCTCACTCGAACACTCGGCTGGACGGGCGCCTCTCGGGTGCCCCGTCCAGCCGCCTCCAGCAAGTCGCTACTTCTTGTCGCCCTTGACGACGTCCTTCACCTTGTCGATGCTCTTGTCGACCTTCTCCTTCACCTTTCCACTGGCCCGGTCGATCTTGCCCTCACGCTTGAGGTCCTTGTCGCCGGTCAGGTCGCCGGCCGCCTCCTTGATGCGACCCTTGGTCTCATCCGCTTTCGCTCCCATGGTCAACTCCCCTCGGTTCTCCGGTGTTCACGGAATCCAGACAGCCCCCGCGCGGTCACACCCGGCGCACCAGAAAGATGATGAGCAGGATCACCAGGATGAGAACGATGATCCCGGGGATCACGAATGCGGCTGCCAGCATGTCTCCTCCTCTTTCATGCGGGAGTGCTCCCTTCATACTGTGAAGGCCGGTCGAAAACGACAGCGGGAGCCGGTCGAAAACGACAGCACCTGGGTCGGATGCTAACGGGTTCGGGGTCCTCCTTCCATGGCTCCTGAATGCTCTGCCGTAGCTCTGTCCTTGGGA
>JALYLZ010000139.1 GCA_030774015.1 Actinomycetota bacterium
CTCGATTAACCGGCCACGGGTGCCGTGTCAAGTCCTTCCTTCGACGAAGCCAATTTCTCGAGACCTTCCAGGTGACTTTCCAAGGCCTCGGCCACCCGGCCGTGACGCTCCACCTCGCTGTCCCATCCTCGGCCGCGGGCATCCTCCCGGAGGGCATGGACATCGGCCAGCTGGTTCCTGATGGCGGGCACGAACTCCGGGGCCGGGACGAAGTTCTCGCACGTCTCGCACACGTTGGCGTAGGGACAGGCCCCGGCGCTCAGGTGCCGGGAGCAGTAGCCCGTGGCCACCCTGGTCTTGAGGAACTCCGAGGAGAGCCAGTCCACCTTGGCCGGCACCTGCGGCCTTCCGGCCGGAACGAGCGGAAGCGCCTTCCGGACCTTGCCCATGGCCGTGTCGTAGGCGGCTCGGAGGGTCGGTGAGGCGAGGGCCGCGTAGCGCAGGGTCATCTCCGCCGTGACGTGGCCGAGCAGGGCCATGAGGGCCTGCAGGCTCATGCCGGCGTTGGCGAGCTCCGTCGCATACGTGTGCCGGAGCTGATGGGGGGTCACCCTGAGCGGGCGGCCGTCCGGGCCGGTCAGGCCGGCACCCTCGGCGGCCGTGACCAGTCCCTGCCGGATGCGCCAGCCACTCAGGCGATGGCCCCGCTCGACGAACAGGAAGTCGGCGGGGCGGCCGGTGCGCGGATGCGGCCGCGCTCGTTCCTGGCCTCGCTCGCTCACCCAGGCGTCGAGGAGGGCGACCGCGGCGGGGTCCAGGGGAACGGACCGCTCGGTGCCGAGCTTTCCCAGGGGGACCCTGAGCCAGGTCCCGGCGGCCCCGTAGTCGACCACGCAGCCGAGCTCGAGGTCCAGGCACTCCCCGAGGCGGAGCCCGGCCCGCCTGAGCAAGGTGATGGCGCACCGGGCGAAGGGGTCCTTCAGGCGAGCGACCTCGGCCATGAGCGCGGCGTCCACGTCGGGAGCGAGAGCCCGGGGAAGGGGACGGGGCAGCTTGGGGACGTCGGAGGCGAACACCACCGTGCGCGGGGGCCGCTCCGACCACCCCCACAGGGCGATGTCGTCCAAGAAGTTCCGCACCGACAGCACGGCCTGGTGGGCCACGCTGGCCGAGACGACTTTGGGCCGGGCCACCCGGCCCCGCCAGTGACGGGTCCGGTTCCAGGCCAGGAAGCCCTCCACGTGGGCCCGTTCGAGCTCCCGGAGGGAGGACACCTCGGGGTGGTGCTGGGCGAGGTAGGAGCCGAACGTGAGAAGGTCCCCTGCCAGCGACTCGATCGTGGCCCGTGCGAGCACCGAGGCGCGGGTCTCCACGTAGCGGAGCATGGCCCGGCGGATCTCCGGCGCCGCCACCGGCTCCAGGCGCTCCGCCAGAGAGGCGGCCGCGTACGCGCGCCGAGGCGGCTCGTCGAACACCCCGCACTCGTAGAGAAGCACCCGCACGCTGTGCAGGCGGGAGCGGTACCCGCGCCGGGCCCACCGGGTCGCATGCGGCGAGGACGTGACGGCCGCGCCGAACCGGTCCAGATCGGCCGGGACTAGCTCGCCCATGCCTTTGCCGGTCCACGCGAGGACCAGGGGCAGGGTCTCGCGGAGCACCGCGTTCGACCAGTTCGCCGACCACCCCAGCCGCCCGGCCGCCGCCCTGGCTGCACGGAAGTCCTCGGCCCAGTACCGCTCGGCGGTCAGCCCGAACCCGCCGAGATCCTTCGCCACCAGCAGGTCGGCGTCGAGCTCGATCTGGCGGTCGCACATGGCCCAGGACAAGAGGGGCCAGGCGTTCATGCGGCGAAGGTCGCCCAGGCGAGCCTGAAGGGGACGGTCCACCCAGGCCCGGAGGTCGGGGTGCTGAGCCAGGAACGCCCGGGCGGCCCGCAGGCGGTCTCGGAGCGTCCGGTCGCTCACCCCGATCCGGTGGCAGAACCCAGCGTAGCTCTCGATCAGGCCATGATCGGCGGCGGTGGCGTGCCGGGGCACGGGGGCGGTCATGGCTCCATCACCGCCCGGGCCGCCGCGTACTCCGCGGCCAGGTGCTCGGGGGAGAGGTGGACGTACAGAGCCGTGGACTCGGGGCTGGCATGCCCCATCAGCTCCCGCAGCACGAGCAGGTCCACCCCGGCCTGGGCAAGGTCCGTGCCGTAGGTGTGGCGGAGCCGATGGGGCCGGACCCGGGTCGCCCCGGAGCGCGCCCGATGGTAGCGAAACACGCTCCGAAGGCCGGCCTCGGTGAGCGGCCGCCCGGCGGTGCGCCCCTGCAGGACCACGAAGCACTCCGGCGTCATCAGGCCCTGGGGGCGCTCGGTGCGCAGGTACGCCGCGACCTCCGCGAAGAACGCCCGGTCCACCGGGATGGTTCGCTCCCGTCCTCCCTTGCCCACCACCCGGACCCGCCCCAGGCCGAAGTCGACGTCGACCAGCCTGAGCGAGCGGACCTCGCCCGCCCGGAGGCCTCCGAGGACCATGGCCAAGGCGATGGCCCGGTCCCGATGGGTCCCGAGGTCCGCCAGGAAGGCCGACACGTCCGTCGCCTCCAAGTTCTCCGGGAGCCGCCGCGCCTGCCGGACGAGCCGGCCGTCGGCTCTTGGGCGGGACGGACCGAGGTGGCCGAGCATTCCCCGGCGCTTCGGACGGAGCCCCTGGCTCCGGCGGGCCGCGGGCACTGGGTTGTCCCCGCGCACCCCGGCCAGCACCCCGTACTGCAGCAGCCCTCGCACCGCGGCGATGCGCCGGTTCAAGGTCGCCGGCGCCGCACCTCGATGTTCGCTCAGCCGGACCACCTTCGCCCCCTGGGTGACCTTCTGGCGACCCTGCCACTCCAGGTAGTCGAAGAAGTCCGTGGGGACGAGATCCGTCAGGGACAGGCGCCGCTCATCGAGGAACCGGGCGAAGTTCAGCAAGTCGTACGCGTAGGCGCGGACGGTGGCGGCGGAGAACCCGCGTGTCCCGAGGTGGCACAGGAACCGGTTGGCCAGGGCCACGCCTTGCCCGGACCCCGCCAGGCGGTGTCCCTGGTCCGTTCGCACGACCCGAAGCTTCACCAGTCCCCTCCTCGAACCCACGTTCGACGACAGTGTGCCTCCCCCCTCTGACACTCGGTCCGAGCGCCGGATGGCGCACTCTCGCCCGGCTCTGCCGTGGCCGGTTAACCGAGATG
>JALYLZ010000140.1 GCA_030774015.1 Actinomycetota bacterium
ACGCCCGCGCCCCGGCCCCGGCCAGCAGCCGACGCTGACGCTCGTCCAGGTGCGGGGCAAGCACCTTGACCATCTCGCCCACGGCCAGCTCGGGTGCCGCCACGCGGACAGGCTACAACGGAATCACTTACCAATCAGCTTATTCCGTTCCGAGTCCTAACTGCTAGCGGCGCTGGCCGGCCAGGGCCGCGGCGACCTCGGCCGCGAGGGTTGCGTTCGACTCCAGCAGCGCCAGGTTCGCCTCCAGGCTGGCGCCGGCCGTCTCCTCGGCCAGGCACGCCAGCAGGAACGGGGTCCGCGCCTTCCCCGTGATCCCCTCGCGGTCGGCCCGGGCCTCGCACCGCACCACCGCGGCCTCGACCCGGTCGGGGGCCAGGCCGTGCGGTTCCGGGACGGGGTTGCACAGCAGGATCGCCGCGCCGGCGTCGCGGCCGGCCGCGACCACGGCGGCGGCTTCCTCCGGCGTCTCCACCCGATGCTCCAGCGCGAGGCCGGAGTGGCGGACCACGAACGCGGGGAGGCGGTCGGTCCGGTAGCCCACCACCGCCACGCCGAGTTCCTCCAGCCGCTCCAGGGTGGCTTCGGCGTCCACGATCGACTTCGGCCCCGAGCACACCAGCATCCCGGGGGTGCGGGCCAGCTCGGCCAGGTCGGCGGAGACGTCCCGCCCCCTTCGATGGACCCCCCCGATCCCGCCGGTCGCCGTGATCGCGATCCCGGCCCGGTGGGCCGCCCACAGCATCGCGGAGACTGTCGTCGCCCCCAGCGAGCCCGCCGCGAGGATGGGGGCGACGTCACGACGGGCCACCTTCACGGCCTTCCCCGGCTCGGCCAGCTCCTCGAGCTCTCCGTCGTCCAGGCCGACCCGAACGGTCCCCCGGGCCAGGGCGATCCACGCGGGGACGGCGCCCCCCGAGCGGACGGCCGAGGACATGGCCCGGGCGGCCTCGAGGTTCCGGGGGGGCGGCAGGCCCTGGGCCAAAACGCTGGTCTCGAGCGCCACCACGGCCGTCCCGGCCTCCAGCGCCGCGCGGACCTCCTGTGAGGGGCGGATCACCGGCCCGGCCACCGCGACCCCGACGCCACCCGGCGGCTTCCCGCCTCGCATCCGGCGAATGCGGCTTCCGCGGGACTCGCTCCCCGTGCCAGCGCGGCCAGGAAGGCGCCGTCGAAGGCGTCGCCGGCCCCGGTCGTGTCGAGGGCCTCGGGGCCGGCCGCGGTGCTCGACCCGACCCGGGTGGCCCTGCCGCCCTCGAGGACCATGGCCCCGTGCCGGCCCCGCTTCACGCACACGACCGCGTAGCGTTCCGCCAGCGCCGCGAACTCCGGCCCGCCGGCCAGGACCCCGGCCTCCCGCTCGTTGGCCAGGAGGATGGTGGCTCCGGCCGTGGAGTGGAAGAACCGATCCACCCCGTACGCCTCGACCAGGGGCCACGACGCGGCGTCCACCGCGACGTGCTCGGCGCGGGCGCGCTCCAGGGCGGCCAGCGCGGCGGCCTCCGAACCGGGATGGAACAGGATGTAGCCGGAGACGAGCACGGCACCGGCCTCCAGAACGCCCGGAAGGTCGTCCGGGGACAGCCGCGCGTTCGCGCCCCGATCCGCGACCATGGACCGCTCTCCGTCCTCCACGATCACCAGCATGGTCCCGGTGGGCTCCTCGGGGTCGGCGGCCAGGTGGGGCTCGACCCCGCGTTCGGCCACCGCATCGCGGATCATCCGCCCGGGCACGTCGTCGCCCACCCGCCCGTACAGCGCGACGGAAGCCCCAGCCGCGGCGGCCCACACCGCGGCGTTGGCCGCGCCGCCTCCTGGGTGCACCCGGACCCGCCCGTGCACGTCGCCGCCCGCGGCCAGGGCTGCGGACTCCGCGACCACGTCGAGCATGACGTCGCCCACGACGACCACGTCGGTCACGGAACGGGGATCGTCTCGACCCGGGCCGGGCCGAGCTCCACGCGCCGGTCGCCCACCCGAGCCCGCGCCGGCTCCTCGGACGGGTTCCAGATCGTCGCCACGACCTCGCCGCCCCGTCGCCGGACCCCGGACAGCTGCGCGCCCTCGACCTCCAGCAGGCTTCCCCGGTCGGGAAGCGTGCCTCCCCCCGCGGCCTCCCGCCCCACGATCGGCAGCGCGAAGCGTTCCCACGCGGGGAGGAGGTCCTCCCGCCGGGCGGAGGGCATGATCCCGAGCCGGAAGTCCATGTCACCGATCATCTGCGCCTCCGGCGTGGCAATGTCCGGGCCGGCCGGCCAGGGGCGGGTCTTGATGCTCTGGCGGCTGATGGTCCCCACGGCCCGCTGGAGCGTCACGGCGACCTCACGGCCCCCGGCGATCTCGTACTCGACGACTCCTTCGGAGAGCACCGCGACCCCACCGGCCATCACCACGCCCCGGGCCGGCCAGGTCGGCGAGGGCGCTTCCAGGTCGCTCCCCTCCGACACCAGCCCCCGCTCGACCACCTCGAACGGCGAGCCGGCCACTGCGCCAGTCACCTCCTCGGGAAGCTCCACGTGGAGGCGAAGCCGGTGGTCGGGCCGGTTGCTCGTGACCACGCCCTGGATCCGCAGGATGGCGGGGTCCGCCCAGTCGCACCGGTCGATCCCCAGCCGGACCGAAAGGTCGGGTCCGAACGAGAGCTCCGCATGGGGGCCATCGATGGTGGCGCGATCTGGACCGAGCGGTTTGGCGCCGTCCGCCGGGCAGAAGTTGTACAGGTCGCCGATGTCCGGCTCGTCGACCAGGCGGAACCGAGTGCCGCCGGCTCGCAGCCAGTCCCGTTCCACCTCGAGCACCAGCCGCTCGGGGTGCGGCCAAGGCGACGGCGGGTTGCGATCCCACCCGAGCCCCGGCACGCCGAACCGCTCGAAGGGGGAAGGGTTGAACCGGACCCCCCCGGGCGTCGCGACCTGGTCGCCCAGTGCGACGAGCGCGCGGCCGATGATCGCGGAGGCCAGCTCGTGGGCCTCGCGGAACCGCTCGTCCACGGCCCGCCCAACCTCATCCACCGAGCACCCGCACGCCGAGTCGTGGGCGCCGTTCCACAGCAACAGCTGCCAGATCCGGTCGAGTTCCTCGGCCGGCCACTCGAACCCCGGCACCAGGGCGGCGAGCGGTTCGGCGTAGCGCTCCACCAGGGACTCGACGCGACCCCGGTCCCGCTTCTGGTGGGCCCGGGCCGAGTAGACGTTCGGGAGCAGGTGGGCCCGGGCCGAGGACCGTAGCTCCCCCCGCCACACGGGCAGGTCCACCGAGGCGCCGTCGCCGTCCTCGCCTCCGTCCAGGTGGTCCGCCAGGCCGCCCACCGAGGCCACCAGCTCCGGGACGTCCGGCTGGGCCGCCGCGAGGCGACCGGGGAGCTCCGGGTCGGGCCCGTGGTGGTCGGCCCCCACCATGACCAGGTACCGGTTCCCCACGGACATGGGAGCGAGCCGGTCGACCGCCTCCCGGAGCCGCCGGGCCAGGTCGTGCGGGTCGGCGGCGTCGCGGAACTGCCCGCCCAGGAAGTACCCGAACGCGAGGTACTCCGCCGTGACCCGGCTTCCGTCCGGGGCCTCCCATACGAACGCGGCGCGGTCGATCTCGCGGGGGACCCCCCGCCACACCACCGCCCGTTCGATCCCGGCCCGAGCCAGGATCTGCGGCATCTGCCCGACGTGCCCGAACTGGTCCGGCAGGTAGCCGACGGCCGGCCCGCCCCCCAGCTCCCGGGCCCGGGCCAGTCCGCGCTCGAGGTTGCGGATCAGGGACTCGCCCGACACCAGGAACTCGTCCATCTGCGTCACCCAGGGGCCGACCGAC
Source organism: Actinomycetota bacterium (assembly GCA_030774015.1). Lineage (NCBI taxonomy): Bacteria > Bacillati > Actinomycetota > Actinomycetota bacterium. The sequence goes on from JALYLZ010000140.1 coordinate 3,802, forward strand.
AGCTTCCCCGCCGCAGCCAGGCGACGGATGTCGGGCTCCCGCTCCGGCCGTTCTGCCAGGTAGTCGTCGATGACCGCGGTCTGCCCGTCCAGGTGGAAGTGGGGGAAGCCGCCGTCCAGCAGCTCGATGAGCCCGTCCATCATCGGCACCAGGTAGGCCAGGAACCCCTCGAACGGCAGGTACCACTCCCGGTCCCAATGCGTGTGCGGCACGAGGGTGACCCGGACGGGCTCCATCGGCCGGAGTGTACTGGAGGGCTCGGCGGCCGCTGAAACAAGGCGGGCCGAGTGCTGGAATCGGGCGGTTCCAGGGCCGAGAGTTACGCGCGATGGCGGAGCGTCCGGTGCCTCGGCTTCCTCCCATGAACCACTACGCCGAGGCCACCGTCACCATCGTCGCCGTGCTGGCCGTGCTCTCCGCGGCCTGGGCCGTCCGCAACATCCTGACCCTGGTCCTGGTGGCGGTGGTGCTCGCGGTGGGGCTGGACCCAGCCGTGCGGCGCCTCGAGGGCTGGGGGATCCGCCGCGGATGGGCGGTGTTCCTGATCTTCTTCGCCACCGTCGCGTTCATCGCTGCGTTCGTCGCCCTGGTCGTCCCGCCGCTGGTCAAACAGGTGGCCAAGCTGGCCTCGGACATCCCCGGCTACATCGACCGCCTGAAGCACTCCAACGGGTTCTTCGGCGACCTCGAGCGCAAGTACCACATCTCGGAGAAGCTCCAGGACCTCACCAAGAAGCTCCCCACCATCGCCGGGTCGTCGATCAAGACCATCCTCGGGCTGACCAAGAGCGTCGGCGCGATCATCTTCAACCTGCTGACCATCACGATCCTCACCATCTACTTCCTGCTGTCGCTGCCGCGGGCCAAGGACACGGCGATCTCGCTGTTCCCGCCGGGCGAGCGGGCCCGGGGCGGCCATCTCCTGGGCGAGGCCCTGGACCGTGTGGGCGGCTACGTGTCCGGGAACATCACGATCTCGATCATCGCGGGCGTGGCCGCCTACGCGGCGCTGCGGATCATGGGGATCCCCTTCGCCATCGCGCTGGCCATGTGGGTGGCCGTCGCGGACCTCATCCCGACGGTGGGAGCCACCCTCGGCGCGCTGGCCGCGGCCATCGTGGCGGCGTTCTCGTCCATCCCCGACCTGATCGGCACGATCATCTATTTCATCGTCTACCAGCAGGTCGAGAACTACTTCATCGCGCCCCGCGTGATGCGCCACGCCGTGGACCTGTCGCCGGCCGCCGTCATCGTCTCGGTGCTGGTCGGCGGCAGCCTGGCCGGGTTCGCCGGCGCCCTGCTGGCCCTCCCCATCGGCGCGATCATCAAGGTCCTGATCAACGACCTCTACGTCAGCAAGCGCGTCACCGCGGCGCCGACGACGCCGGTTTCCTGAGAACTCGCTCCGGCTGCGCTCGGTCTCCCTCGCTAACGCTCGCTCGCCTCAGACTCCGCCTCCGCTCGACAGGCAAACCCGTGCTGCCCGGCCGTATCGGCGGCGACCGCGGGGGCCCGGGGCCCACCGCTCCCGGAACGCGAGCGGGGACGCTGTGCGGTCCCTTCGGCTGCGCACCGCGTTCCTCCGCGGTCCCCCCACCGCCCCCGCGGCCCCGCCTGCAAGCGATCCATGCGGCCGCCGCGCTTCGCGCTACGCTCGCCGTGCGATGGCGGTTGCGCACTGGCGCCGGGTCCGGTGGATCCCCCGCCTCATCGCGCGCTGGCTCGGCGGCGCGTTGATCGCGGTCGGGATCCTCTACGTCTGGCTCCTGTACATCCTCACGCACCATCGGTGCCCGGGCTTCGAGCAGATCGCCGGTCGGGCGGCCGTCCATCCGCCGTGCGGGTTCTATACGGCACGCTTCTTTGGGTACCTGGGCGTCTCCGCCATCGCGGTGCTGGCTGTCGTCGGCGGCTGGTGGGTGATCAACCGGCGTCTTCGCGGTCCGCGGTAAAAGCCCGGCGAAGCGAGCCCGCTGAATGGAACGCGTGCAGGCGGGGCCGGCGGGGTCCAGGGGGGACCGCGGAGGAACGCGGTGCGGCGCCTCAGGGACCGCCCGGCGTCCCCCGCTCGCGTTCCGGGAGCGGTGGGCCCCGGAACCCCGCCGGCAGCCGCCGACCCGGCCGGGCACCATGGGCTTCCTTTTTGGCGTTCTTTCTGGAGTTATCCACTGGACACGAACCGACGGCGGCCCGTATCGTTCGCCGTGTCAGGAAACAGAGGTCGGCAGGCCGCAAGGCCAGCAGATCGAAGGGACCTGACAGGAGGGGCGGCCTTCGGGACGCCTCTCCGTCTTTCTTTTCCGGGGTGATGTCCCGGGTTCCGCGCCTTCGAGGCCCGTGTGGCGCATCCTTGCTCCGTCGTCGGAGGCAGGAGGCGCCATGTTCACGATGGGAAGCCCCGCGTGGGGCATCGCGGTCCGCACCATCCTGGTGTACGTCGCCGTGTTCATCGGGCTGCGTCTGATGGGCAAGCGCGAGCTGGGCCAGATGACCGTGTTCGACCTGGTGGTGATCCTGCTCATCGCGAACGCGGTGCAGAACGCCATGGTGGGCCCGGACTCCTCGCTCCAGGGCGGGCTGCTCGCGGCGGCCGTGTTGCTCGTGGCCAACCGGGGCCTGGCCTCGGTCCGGGTCCGGTTCGGCCGATGGGGGAGGCTGATCGAGGGGACACCCACGATCCTGGTCCAGGACGGCCACTACGTGGACGCCAGCATGAAGAAGGAGGAGGTCGAGCCGGAAGAGGTGGAGGAGGCCGTGCGGGAGCACGGCTTGGACTCGATCCAGTCGGTGAAGCTGGCGGTCTTGGAGATCGACGGCTCCATCAGCATCGTGCCGGCCGACGCTCGGATCCTGCGGAGCAAGAAGCACGTCCGGCAGCTCAGGAAGCGCTGACGGCTATTCTGGGACAGCCATGGCCAAGGAAGCGATGGGGAAGTCGGGCAAGCCGCAGCCGGAGCGGCTGAAGCCCGAGCGGCCCCGCGACGAGCTCGGCCGTCCCCAGGCCTGGAACGCCGAGAACCGCCTGCACCTCGAGGAATTCGACAGCCTTCCGATCGAGGAGAACCACCGCCTCGGCATCGAGCACTTCAACGCGGGGCGCTACTTCCACGCCCACGAGGCGTGGGAGACGGCCTGGAAGCAGGCCCGCGACACCGACGACGCGGAGTTCTACAAGGGGCTGTCGCAGCTGGGCGCGGGCTACACCCATTTGTTGCGCGGCAACCGACACGGCGCGTTCACGCTGCTCCGGCGGGGGGCCGGGAGGATTGCCCGCTATCCGCGGAGCCACCTCGGCATCGACACCTTGGCCGTGTCGAGCCGGGCCGAGGCCGACGCCGACGCCGTCGAGCGGGGCGACCTCGAAACGGGAACGGCTCCGCCGGAGCCGCCCCGAGCCTGACCCGGGCGCAGAGGCTCTAGGGCGTGGGGGCGAAGTACGGGTCCGCGCCCATGGCCCGGAACGCCCGGAGGCCTCCCGCCGACAGGTGGGAATCCACCGGTCCCGGCGCGTCCCTCCACACCAGCGCGCGGACCCCGGCCATGGGCACCTTCAGCGAGGCCTCGGCACCCTCGATGTAGGTGGCCTGTCCCGGCGCCACGCCGAAGGCCGCTCCGGTGCTCACGAGCAGCGGCTTCCTGCCGGCCCAGTCCCGGTAGAAGGCGTCGAAGACCTGGGCGAATGGACGAGCCGGCACGCCGCTGGAGCCGTCCGCGCAGGCCCAGTCCACGAACTGCCGCCCCGGGTAGAACCGGTCGGCGTCCGGGAACCCGCCGGCGCTCGGGCACCACACCCACGCCACGTTGGCCACGCCGTGGGCCTGGAAGACCCGCCAGATGTGCCTCCACGCGGACTTGAACGGCCCGGGCTTGGCCCCCGCGCAGTTGCCCCGGTCCATGTCCATCCCGAAGGCCAGCAGCACGGGTGCCCCGTAGGCGCCCACGGCGTCCGCCCTCGCCGCGATCAGGGAGTCCTGCCCGCCCCCGGCGATGTCCGAGGGGTCCACGCATCCCCACGCAACCATCGGGATGCGGCCCCGGGCCAGGTCGAAGCGCTCCGCGTCGCCCGGGAACGGCGCGCGCCACCCGTGCGCGTGCTCGTCCACGGCCAGGGTCCGTCCCATGGATCGCTCCAGGACGAGCACCTCGCGCCGCATGGTGGCCGGCCCGCGGGCTCCCTGGGGGTTGACCATCGCTCCCAGGTAGGCCTGGTGCGAGGGGATCGCCGGGGGAGAGGCCAGGCCGAGGTATTGCCGCAGGAACGCGATGCTCGGTTCCTCCACGTCGCCGGCGTACTCGGCGGAATGCCGCGACCCCGGCAGCACGTCCAGCCGGTACAGGCGGTCGTCCCGGGTCAGGACCTCCGCCATCGCGTTGGGCTGGGAGAGCGGGATGGCCTCGTGTGCGCTGTTGGCGAGGAACAGTGGGGGATCGGTGCGGTCCACGTACGTGATCGGCGACGCGGCCAGCAGCCGGTCCCGGCACGCCGTGGCCTTGGGGTCGTGGCAGCCGACGAACTGGAGGATGGTGGTGCGCTGGCTCGGAGGCGCGCCCTCCAGCATGGTCAGCAGGTCCGTGGGCCCCGACCACGACACCGCGACGGCGATCCGCGAGCCGGCGTCCGTAGGCCCCCTCCCCGCCACCGCCAGCAGGGCCGCGAGGTGGCCGCCGGCCGAGCCCCCCAGCGCGCCGATGTGGGTGCCATCGATCTCGAACATCGACGCGTTGGCCCGGAGGAATCGAACGGCCGCCTGGAGGTCCTCCAGGGCCGCCGGGTAGGGGTCGCGAGGGGCCAGCCGGTAGTCCACGGAGAATCCCGCCACCCCGTTCTGGGCCAGGAGGCACGCCACGGGGTCCCACTCCGTCCTGGTCCCCGTGAACCACCCGCCACCGTGGATCACCAGCACGGCGGGATGGACGTCGCCCTGCGCCGGCAGGAATGCGTCCATGGAGAGGGCCTCGCCGCCGGGAGCGGCGTACTGCACCGTGGTCTCGGTCGCGCCCGTGCAGGGTGTGGGCGCAGCCGACGCGGGGACGGCCGCCAGCAGCGCGGAGGTGGCCGCCAGCAGCGCGGCGAAGATCGCGGCTGCCAGCATCGCGGACACGCGAGCGACGCGGGGCGCACGGGGGGGCTTCACGGGCATCCGTTATATCGCGATCCGAGCCGGTTTGGCCGGATGCCCCCGGGAGCCTGGCCGGCGTGTGTTGACCGCCGGTCAGCCCTCGTGGCTTGATTCGATGGGGACCGGATGGAGGAGGCGGCATGAGGACCGAGGAGATCCTTTCCGAACGCGCGGCCATCGACCGGGAGGTCGACGGCAAGACCCTGGGCGACCTGTTCGCCCGGAACGCCGACATCCACGCGGACGCCCCGGCGCTGTCCTGGAAGCAGGGCGAGGAGTGGAAGAGCCTCACCTGGCGGGAGTACCGCGAACAGGTGGCCGAGGTGGCGTGCGGGCTCACGGCCATGGGGATCGGGCCGGGCGACTTCGTCGTGATCATGGCCCGGAACCGTCCGGAGCACCTCGTCGCCGACCTCGGGATCCTCCACGCCGGCGCGATCCCGGTGTCGGTGTACAACACACTCGCCCCGGAGCAGATCGCCTACATCGCCGGCCACTGCGAGGCGAAGGCCGCCGTCGTGGAGGGCCGGGTCTTCATGGAGCGCTTCGAGAAAGTCAAAGGCGACCTCCCCGCGCTGGAGCGGGCCGTGCTGATCGAGGACGCCGCCGACTTCTCGGACTACGAGTGGGTGTCGTCATGGGCCGAGCTCACCGCGACGGGCCGGGAGGTGCTGTCGCGGGACCGCCAGGGGTTCGAGCGGGGCTGGCGGCGCGTGAAGCCGGAGGACCCGGCGACGCTGGTGTACACATCGGGCACCACCGGGCCGCCCAAGGGCGTGATCATCACCCACCGCAACGTGCTGTGGACGTGCGAGTCCCTGGACCGGACCGGCGTGTACGCCACGGGCCTCCGGGCCGTGTCGTACCTCCCGCTGGCCCACTCCCTGGAACGCCTGGCCACCCACTACCTGGGGACCTACAAGGCCGCCCACGTGCACTTCTGCCCCGAGGTCCTCCAGGTGTTCGAGCTGATGCCGGAGATCCGACCCGACGCCTTCGCCGGCGTCCCCCGGGTGTGGGAGAAGATCCAGGCCGGCATCCTGGCCGCGCTGGCCGAGGAGCCCAACGCGCGCCGTCGCAAGATTGCGCTGTCGGCCATCGAGGCGGGGCGGCAGGCCGCGCGCCTGGAGCAGGCCGGGAAGCCCGTCCCCACCGGCCTGCGGTTCAAGCGGGCCCTGTTCGACCGGCTGGTGTTCTCGAAGATCCGGCACCGCCTGGGCCTGGACCGGTGCCGGATCGCCGTGTCCGGCGCGGCCCCCATCGCCCCCGACGTCCTGGAGTTCTTCCTGGGGATCGGGATCCCCATCCACGAGGGCTACGGGATGACGGAGTGCACGGCCCCGTCGAACCTCAACCGGATGGACCGGGTGAAGGTGGGCACCGTCGGCCCGGCCCTCCCGGGCGTGGAGGTCCGGCTGGCCGAGGACGGCGAGGTCCTGGTCCGGGGCGGGAACGTGACCCCCGGCTATTACAAGGACTCCGAGCAGACCGCGGAGACCTTCGACGCCGAGGGGTGGCTGCACACCGGCGACGTCGGCGAGCTCGACGCCGACGGGTTCCTGCGGATCGTTGACCGCAAGAAGGAGCTCATCATCACGGCCGGCGGGAAGAACATCTCCCCGGCCAACCTGGAGAGCCTGCTGAAGCAGCACCCGATGGTGGGACAGGCCGCCGTCATCGGCGACCGCCGGCCCTACGTGGCTGCTCTGGTCGTCCTGGACGGCGAGGTGGCGCCGGGATGGGCCAGGGAGAACGGCGTCCCGTTCACCGACATCGCGTCCTTCACGTCATCCGATCGCGTTCGGGCCGAGATCCAGCGCGCCGTCGACGACGCCAACCAGCACGTGTCCAACGTGGAGGCCATCAAGCGATTCACCATCCTGCCCACCGAATGGACGGTGGACAGCGAGGAGCTCACCCCCACCCTCAAGCTGAAGCGCCGAGTGATCACGGAGAAGTACGCGGCCGAGATCGAAGCGCTGTACGCCCCGGCGTAGCAGGGTGGGGTTTCGGTACTCGGTGCTCGGGGCCGGGCGGCAGGGGACTGCGGCGGCGTTCGACCTGGTCACGAGGGGCGACGCTACGTCCGTGGCATTCGGGGACGCGGATACGGACCGGGCCGGCGCGGCCGCCGCCCGCGTGAACGCCCTCACCGGGACGGTTGCCGCACACTCCGCCACGGTTGATGCCAGCGAGCCCCAGGCGGTGACCGCCTTCCTGGAGGACGCGGACGCCGCGGTGTCCGCCGTGCCGTACTGGCTGAACCTGGGAGTGAGCCGGGCCGCGTTGTCCGCCCGGACCCACGTCTGCGACCTGGGCGGGAACATGAAGGTCGTCCGCGCCTAGCTCGAGCTTGACGCCGAAGCCCGGGCCCGCGGCGTGTGCGTGGTGCCGGACTGCGGCGAGGCGCCGGGGATGGGCAACAACGTGATGGCCCCGGCCCTGGACCTGCTCGCGGAGTCGGGCATCGACCCGCTGGAGGTGGTCCTGTACGACGGCGGCCTTCCAATGGAGCCCCGGCCACCCTGGAACTACGAGCTGACCTTCCACATCGCCGGCCTGACCAACGAGTTCGCGGGGACCACCACGTTTGTGTCGACGGCGCGCCGGTGGAGGTAGCGTGCCTGGACGAGGCCGAGCAGGAGACGGTGGACCTGGGGGAACCCTTCGGCCTCCTGTAGGCCTTCCCGGCCGCGACCGCGTCGACGACCCCGTGGACGCTGGGAACGCGCGTGCGGACGCTGAAGGTCGAAGGTCCGCGGTACCCGGGGCACGCCGCGTGGTGGCGGGCCCTCCGCGACGCGGGGCTGTTCGGGACCGAGCCCGTCGCGGTGGGCGGCGTGCAGGTGCCGCCCCGGGACGTCCTGCACGCGCTGCTGGAGCCTAGGATCCCGGCCCGGCCCGGCTCCGAGGACGTGGTGATCGCCGGGGCGGTGGCGCGGGCTCCCGGCGCGCGGGCCACCGTCGATGTGCGCGTCCATGCCGATCGGGCGCTCGGATTCACGGCCATGGACGCGCCACCGGGTGGCGCGACGCGATCGTCTGCCACCGGATGGCCGGCGGCCGCGTCCCCCCGGGCGCCACGCTGGTGGAGCTCGCCGTACCGGCCGGCGAGATGATGGACGAGCTTCGAGCCCGCGGCTTCGCCGTGGAGGAGGCCGTGGAGGAAGCCCTGGGGTCCCAGGGGTGCACGACGGTGCTCCATGAACGCCGATCGGGCCACCCCGCTTACAGGACGGCCCCGATCGTGTTCGCGTGGAGCGAGCGGTCAGACCTTCAGCACGCGAAGTTCGGCGACGTCGACGTAATGGTCGTCCTGTGTGACCACCGGGACCCCGAGCGACATGGCGGTCGCTGCGATCCAGGAATCGTTCACGGCCATGCGCTGGCCGCTGTCGCGGAGCCGCAGACGGAGCCTCGCCCACGCTTCTGCCACCGGCTCGTCGATGGGGATTGGCTGGAGGGCCAGCGCTTGCGTCAACGTGCCAAGGCGGCGGTCACGAGTCTCGAGGTCTGGAGCGGCGAGGACGCCGGCTCTCAGTTCCCCGATCGTGATCACGGAGACCGCGATCTCGTCCGGCAGGGTGTCCTCATCGAGCCCGCGGCCGGACTCGTGGGCTATGAACACCGAGGTATCGGCGAGCCCTCGAGTCACGCCTGCGGGAGATCGTCGGTCGTGTCGGGGGCGAGCTGCCGAAGCTGGCCCGCCAGGCCAGCATCAGCCTGATGCGGCCCGATCCTGTGGACGAACTCCTGGCGTGAGAGCCAGCGTGCCCGCCGCCCGACCGGCTGGAGGACCGCAACGGGGCGGCCACCCACGGTGATCGTCACGGCTTCCCCCGTCTCGACGCGCGCCAGCAGCGCCCTGGTGTTGTTCCGCAGCTCCCGAGAGGCGACCTCCGTCATGTGACAATCGTAGTAGAAGTGCGACGTGGCGCGAGCGAGCGCCCTGGCCCGGCGATTACCGGGGGACACGAACGCGCGGTTCCTGGTCCTGGGGATCGCCCTGTGGCAGGGGCTGGTCACGGCGCTGCACATCCAGCGGTTCCTGCTGCCGAAGCCGACGGAGATCATCGCGGCGCTCGGGGACCAGTGGTCGTTCCTGTGGCGGGCCGGCCTCGCCACGTTCGAGGAGGCGCTGGGCGGCTTCGCCATCGGGAGCGCGGTCGCGATCGCCACCGCTCTGGTGCTGGCCCGGTGGCGGCCCCTCGGCCGGGCGCTGATCCCCTACGCCATCGCCGCGAACGCCATCCCGGTCATCGCGTTCGCCCCCATCTTCAACAACTGGTTCGGACTGCTGAACCCGGTGTCGAAGATGGCCATCGCCGCCGTGCTCGTGTACTTCCCGGTCATGATCAACACGCTGCGGGGCCTGACCTCTGTACATCCCTCGTCCATCGAGCTGATGCGCTCGTACGCGGCGGGGGAGGCCGAGACCTTCCGGCGGGTCCGCATCCCCAGCTCGCTGCCGTTCCTGTTCACCGGACTGAAGGTGGCGAGCGTGCTGTCCATGATCGGGGCCATCGTGTCGCAGTACTTCGGCGGGCTGCGAACCAACTCTCTGGGGCTCTACATCAAGGAGCAGGCAGCGCTGGCGTTCTTCGCCGACGCGTGGGCGGCCATCGTCGTGGCCAGCGTCCTGGGGGTCGCCTTCTATCTGGCGGTGGTTGCGGTGGAGCGTTCGGTGCTCCGCTGGCACCCCTCGGTCAGGGGCGCGCGGAGCGAGTGAGAGGGGGGATGGTTCGATCGGGGAGCGTGTGACTCGGCTGGCCGGAATGTACGGGGAAGGGGGAACGGATGGTGAGGCTCAGGTGGCGCTGGCTCGTGGCCCTCGGGGCGGTTCTCGCTCTGGTGGGCTCGGCCTGTGCGAAGAAGGGAACGTCCGCGGGTGGCGGCGGGAACCTCACCAAGGTCACCCTCCAGCTGAAATGGGTGACCCAGGCCCAGTTCGCGGGGTACTACGCCGCGCTCGACCAGGGCTACTACCAGGACATGGGCCTCGACGTGAAGATCCTGCCCGGCAGGCCCGACATCACGCCGGAACAGGTCGTCGCGGGCGGTGCGGCGGACATCGGGATCGACTGGCTGCCGAGCTTGTTGGTGCAACGTGACCAGGGGGTGGACATCCAGAACATCGCGCAGGTGTTCACCCGATCCGGGATCACCGAGATCGCCTGGAAGGACACCGGGATCACCGGGTTCGACTAGATGCGAGGCAAGAAGGTCGGGGTGTGGTGCTGCGGGAACTAGTACCAGGTGTTCGCGGCGCTGACCAAGGCCGGGATCGACCCGAACGACTCCTCCCAGGTCACCATCGTGGACCAGCCGTTCACCATGGATCTCTTCCTGAACCGGGACGTCGACGCGGCCTCGGCCATGACCTACAACGAGCTGGCCCAGGTCCTCGAGGCCAAGGGGCCGAACGGCGAGTTCCCCTTCTACACCATGGACGACCTCACCGTGATGAAGCTGGCCGACGCGGGGACGGCCATGCTGGAGGACGGCTTGTTCGTCCGGGGCGACTGGATCTCCAACCCGGATAACCAGGACGTCGCGACCCGCTTCCTGGAGGCCTCGTTCAAGGGATGGGTGTTCTGCCGCGACCACTTCGACCAGTGTCTCCAGACCGTCCTGGACAACGGGCCCACCCTCGGTGAGGGCCACCAGCGCTGGCAGCTCAACGAGGTCAACGCGCTGATCTGGCCGGCGCCCAAGGGGATCGGGGTCATGGACCCGAGCCTGTTCCAGACCACGAACGACATCGCGTCCACGTATGGCCTCATCAAGGCCCCCGCCACGAACGACGCGTTCCGCACGGACCTGGCGGAGGCGGCGGTCAAGGCGCTCCAGGGCGACGGCGTGGACGTGAACGGGACGGACTTCCAGAAGCAGACCGTGGAGGTGACACCGGGAGGCGAGTAGGAGCGGCGGCCCGGCCTGGCGAAGCGCTGGCATACTAGCCGTCGACGCCCCGAGCCTTCGGTGCGAATCGACCGGTCGCGGAGGGGGATGGTGATGCTCTCGTTCGGGATGAACCTGCAGGCGAACCCGCCGGTGTCCCGGGTGGTCGAGTGGAGCAAGCTGGCCGAGGCCAACGGCTTCGACTACCTGTGGCTGTGGGACTCCCACGTCCTGTGGCAGGAGGTCTACGGGATCTTCGCCCTCGTCGCCGCCAACACCTCCACCATCAAGATGGGCCCCTGCGTGACCAACCCGGTGACCCGGGACCCCACCGTGACGGCGAGCGCGCTGGCCACCCTGAACGAGATCTCCGGCGGCCGGATGGTCATGGGGATCGGCCGGGGCGACAGCGCCCGGAGGGTCATCGGCAAGAAGCCCGTCTCCGTGGAGCACATGGAAGTGGCGTGCAAGCTGATCCGGGACCTAGCGGCGGGGCGGGAGGTGGACTTCGAGGGCACGAAGCTCCAGCTGAAGTGGTCGCTCGGCCACGAGGTGGAGATCTGGGTGGCCGCCTACGGGCCCAAGGCGCTGCGGGCGGCGGGGCGGGTCGCCGACGGCCTGATCATGCAGCTGGCCGACCCCTTCATCATCGAGTGGTCCCTGCCGTTCGTGCGGGAGGGGGCGGAGGAGGCCGGGCGGCGCTTCGAGGACATCCAGATCATGAGCGCGGCCCCGGCCCACGTCGGCGACGACCTCGCGCAGGCCCGCGACCAGGTCCGGTGGTTCCCCGCGCTGGTGTCGAACCACGTGGTGGACCTGGTCAACCGGTACGCCACCACGGAGCTTCCCCAGGAGCTCACCCACTACATCAAGGCGCGCGACCACTACGACTACTCCGAGCACGGCCGGGTGGGCGCGGAGCACGCGTCGTTCGTGTCCGACGAGGTGGTGGACCGGTTCTGCGTGCTGGGCACGGCCGAGGAGTGCATCCGCAAGCTGAAGGAGCTGGAGTCCCTCGGGGTCACCCAGTTCAACGACTACAACATGGGGGACGACCCCGCCGAGCAGATCCGCATCTTCGGGAAGGAGATCATCCCGGCGTTCCGGTAGCGGTGGGCCGGGATCGCCCGGCCGTGAGAGGAGGACCGACATGAGCACCATCCGCGCCGCCGTCATCCAGGCCGAGGCGAACATGCCCAAGGAGGAGGCGGTCGACAAGCACGTCGAGCTGATCGGGAAGGCCGCGGCCGACGGCGCGCAGGTCACCTGCCTCCAGGAGATCTTCCACGGGCCGTACTTCTGCGCCGAGCAGGACCCCAAGTGGTACGCGACGGCGGAGCCGGAGGACGGCCCCACGCTCACCCGCATGCGCGAGGTGGCCCGCGAGCACAACATGGTCCTGGTGGTGCCGTGGTACGAGGAGGCGCAGACCGGCGTCTACTACAACTCCGCCGCGGTCATCGAGCGCGACGGCACGCTGCTGGGCAAGTACCGCAAGACCCACATCCCGCACGTCGGCCCGTGCTTCTGGGAGAAGTACTATTTCAAGCCCGGGAACCTGGGGTACCCGACGTTCGACACCAGCGTCGGCCGCATCGGGCTGATCATCTGCTACGACCGGCACTTCCCCGAGGTCGCGCGGGCCGTCGGCCTGCAGGGCGCCGAGCTGGTGTTCAATCCTTCCGCGACGGTGGAGTCGCTGTCCCGGTACCTGTGGGAGCTGGAGCAGCCCGCCCACGCGGTGGCCAACGGGTTCTGGATCGCCGCCATCAACCGGGTGGGCGTGGAGGCCCCGCTGAACTCGCACAAGTTCTACGGCTCGTCGTACTTCTGCGACCCGCGCGGGCAGATCGTGGCGCAGGCGTCGGACTCGCAGGACGAGGTGCTGGTGTGCGACGTGGACCTCGACAAGATCCGCGAGGTCCGCAACACGTGGCAGTTCCTCCGGGACCGCCGGCCGGAGACCTACGGCTTCATGACGGAGCTGATCCCGTGACGGGCTTATTGGGAGGCCATTAATCTTGCCTTTGAATAGTTACCAGCGCGGAAGACGGGGGATGCTTGCGGCGAGTTTGATAGCCCTGGCGGGGTGCGCTACGCAGGCTGCACCAACCACGAGGCCGCCTTTGAGTACTTTCCCGGTATCGCGTCCGACGCTCCCGGCTTCTTCTCCAAGCGGATCTCCCCATTCTCGCCCGACGATCCCCCCTGTCAGATCTCACCAGTATTCGTGGGATGGCCGTCGGGCACCATACGGACTGGTGACAGAGCGGAGCGAGGGGGGGCTCTCCTACATGGTCGTGTTGGGCCGCGTCATGAGCGAAGCGCCCTCAACGCGCAGGCTTTCAATCGATTTCAAGACCAACCCGTTGGGCAAACACGTTACCGCTGATTTCCAGCTGCACCCTCAGTACACACTCGTCATAAGCACGACCGACAACAAACTTCCCTACGACCGATCCTCAAAGAGTATTCATGCGTACCAGTTTCGACCGAATGCCTATGTCTTCTCGTACGTGAAACCCGGAAGATCGTATTTCTTCATGGTCCCGCTGCAGATCCTGGAACACGTTCGGCCTTCTCTGTGCAAGCCCGCAGCTGCATGTCGCTGGCTCGCACCCGGAGCAAAGCCACCGGGATCCCTCGCCTACAATCGCTACCTGTTCGACTTGCTAACTGAGCGACCAGGTCAGGATGGTCCGAAACCGCCAAGGGTCGATGTAGGTCTCATCCATGCCATCTACTTACTGGCAGGCTCCTAATACTCGACAGAGGGGTGATTGCGTTGCAGACGGTTGACGACGGGGGCGCCGGCGAGCTGCTCGCTCGGCACAAGGAAGTCCTGCCGAAGTGGCTGGCCCTGTACTACCAGGAGCCCATCGAGCTGGTCCGGGGCGAGGGCACCCGGGTGTGGGACGGCGCCGGGAAGGAGTACCTCGACTTCTTCGGCGGCATCGTCACCACCATCTCCGGCCACGCCGTGCAGGAGCTGGTGGACGTCCTCACGGAGCAGGCCGGCAAGATCGCCCACACCTCGACGCTGTACCTGATCCGGCCCATGGTGGAGCTGGCCGAGCGGCTGACCGGCCTCGCCCCCATCGACCTGCCGGTCAAGGCGTTCTTCGTGGGGTCGGGGACCGAGGCCATCGAGGCGGCGCTGCTGTTCGCCACGAACTGGCGCCGCTCCAACGAGATCATCGCGCTCCGGAACTCCTACCACGGGCGCTCGTTCGGGGCCATCGGGATCACCGGGAACAAGGGGTGGTCGGCCTCCTCGTTCAGCCCGCTGAACGTGTCGTACGCGCTGGCGCCGTACTGCTACCGCTGCCCGCTCGGCCTGAAGTACCCCGACTGCGGCGTGGCCTGCGCCGAGGACCTCCAGAACGTCATCGAGACCACCACCACCGGCGAGCCGGCCGCCATGATCGCCGAGCCCATCCAGGGCGTGGGCGGGTTCGTCACGCCGCCGCCGGAGTACTTCCCCATCGTGAAGCGGATCCTCGACGAGTGGGGCATCCCGTTCATCGCCGACGAGGTCCAGACGGGCTTCGGCCGCACCGGCGAGGCGTTCTGGGGCATCGAGTCCTTCGGCGTGCGACCCGACGCCATCGTGTGCGCGAAGGGCCTCGGCAACGGCATGGCCATCGGCGCGGTGGTGGGGCGGACCGACATGGTGGACTCACTGAACGCCAACTCCATCTCGACCTTCGGCGGGAACCCGATCGCCTCGTCCTACGCGCTGGCCAACCTGAACCACATCGTGGACAACGACCTCCAGCACAACGCCCACCGGGTCGGGAAGTTCCTGTACGAGGGGCTGAAGGAGATGGAGGAGCGCTACGACGTGGTGGGGGAGGTCCGGGGCAAGGGCCTGATGCTGGGCGTCGAGCTGGTCAAGGACCCCGAGTCGAAGGAACCCGCGCCCGACGCCGCCAACCAGCTGCTGGAGGGGTGCAAGGAGCGCGGCCTCCTGATCGGCAAGGGCGGCCTGTACGGCAACGTCATCCGCATGGCGCCACCCCTCGTGATCACCGAGGAGGACGCCGGTCGCGCCATCGAGACGATCGAAGCGGCGCTGGGGGAGGTGCAGCTTCCGTGACCAGGACGCTCATCAAGGGCGGGACGGTCGTGACGGCGGCCGAGGCCACCCCGGCCGACGTCCTGATCGACGACGAGAGGGTCGCGGCCATCGGCGGCAACCTGGTGGAATCGGAGGAGGGACTGGACCGGGTCATCGACGCCACCGGGCGCTACGTGATGCCGGGCGGCATCGACGTCCACACCCACTTCGACCTGCCCTTCGGGGGCAGTTTCTGCTCGGACGACTTCTTCACCGGAACCCGCGCCGCAGCGTTCGGCGGCACCACCACCTGTGTCGATTTCGCGCTGCAGGACTACGGCGAACCCCTGCGGGCGGGCCTGGACCGGTGGTTCGAGAAGGCCCAGAAGGCCACCACGGACTTCGGCCTGCACATGATCGTGCGCGAGGTCAACGACCAGGTCCTGGACGAGATGGACACGCTGGTCAGCGAGGGGATCACGTCGTTCAAGCTGTTCATGGCGTACCCCGGCGTGTTCATGCTCGACGACGCCTCGATCTTCCGGGCCATGCAGCGGGCGGCGGACTCCGGCGCCCTCATCCTTATGCACGCGGAGAACGGCGGGCCCATCGACGTGCTCGTGCAGCAGTACCTGGCCCAGGGCAAGATCGAGCCGGTGAACCACGCCCTGACTCGCCCCGCGGCCATGGAGGGCGAGGCCGTCCACCGCGTGTTCAAGCTGGCCGAGCTGGCCGGGACCCCCGCGTACATCGTGCACCTGTCCTCGCGGGACGCCCTGAACGAGGTGCGGGAGGCGCGCGACCGCGGCCTGCCGGCGTTCGCGGAGACCTGCCCGCAGTACCTGTACCTGTCGCTCGACGACATGTCCCGCCCGGGGTTCCAGGGCGCGAAGTTCGTGTGCTCGCCGCCGCTCCGTCCCGCCGACCACCAGGCGGACCTGTGGGACGGCCTGAAGGCGGGCGACCTCCAGGTGGTGTCGACCGACCACGCGCCGTTCAACTACCAGGGCCAGAAGGACCTGGGGAAGGACAACTTCGCCAAGATTCCCAACGGCCTGCCCTCGGTGGAGGACCGGTTCACCCTGCTGTACCAGGGGGTGGTGAACGGCCACATCAGCCTGACCCGGTTCGTGGACGTCGTGGCCACGACGCCGGCCAGGATGTTCGGGCTCTACCCGAGAAAAGGCACCATCGTGCCGGGGTTCGACGCCGACATCGTGGTGTTCGACCCCGAGCACCGGCGGGTCATCTCCGCGGAGACGCATCACATGAACGTGGACTACTCCTGCTACGAGGGCCTCGAGGTGAAGGGGCTGCCCGAGATCGTCATGCAGCGGGGCAACGTCCTGGTGGAGAACGGCGAGTTCCACGGCAAGGAGGGCGGCGGGAAGTTCCTGCAGCGCAGCCGGTTGAGCGTGTGAGGGGGCGTGGGGCATGAGCGCGACCAAGGTCCAGAGCTACATCGGAGGGAGGTTCGCCGAGCCGCGCTCGGACGAGGCCGATCCCGTATACGACCCGGCCACGGGCGAGACCATCGCCCTGCTGCCGTACTCCGGCCCCGACGAGATCGACGAGGCCGTCGCTGCCGCGCGACAGGCGTTCCCGCAGTGGGCCGACACGCCGGTGCCCGATCGCGCGCAGGTGATGTTCCGGTTCAAGCAGCTCCTGGAGGACCACTTCGAGGAGCTGTCCATGCTGGTGGTCCGGGAGAACGGCAAGACGCTGCCGGAAGCCCGCGGCGAGGTCCGCCGGGCCATCGAGGTGGTCGACTTCGCGTGCGGCGCCCCGACCCTGCTCCAGGGCACGAACCTCGACCAGATCGCCGACGGCATCGACGAGCAGCTGGTGCGGTTCCCGGTGGGCGTGGTGGCGGGGATCACGCCGTTCAACTTCCCGATGATGGTCCCGCTGTGGATGATGCCGCTCGCGCTGGTGGCCGGGAACACGTTCGTGCTCAAGCCGTCCCAGCGAACACCGCTGTCCGCGATGCGCGAGGCGGAGCTCCTGGCGGAAGCCGGACTGCCGGACGGCGTGCTGAACGTCGTGCACGGGGCGAAGGAATCCGTCGACGCGCTGCTCACGCACCCGGGCGTCGACGCGGTGTCGTTCGTCGGCTCGGCCGGCGTGGCGAGGTACATCTACGCGACGGGGGCGGCCAACGGGAAGCGGGTCCAGGCGCTGGGCGGGGCCAAGAACCACCTCCTGGTGATGGACGACGCCGACCTCCCCAGGACGGTGACGGCGCTGATCTCCTCCGCGTTCGGCAATGCCGGGCAGCGGTGCCTGGCCGGAAGCGTGGCCGTGGGCGTGGGCTCGGTGGGTGACGAGCTGGTCCGCGAGCTCCGGGAGCAGGCGTCGGCGCTGCGCATCGGCCCGGGCGCGGAGCCGGACACGGACATGGGCCCGGTGATCCGGGAGGAGCGCCGTAAGGAGCTCATCGGCTACATCGAGGAGGGGGAGGAGGTGGGGGCGGCGCTGGCGCTGGACGGCCGGGGCGTCGGGCCCTCCGACGGCTTCTTCCTGGGCCCGACGATCTTCGACCGGGTCACCCCCGACATGCGCCTGTGGAAGGAAGAGCTGTTCGGGCCGGTGCTGTCGGTGGTGCGGGCCGGCGACATCGACGAGGCCATCCGGGTCATGAACTCGAGCCCGTATGGCAACGCGGCGTCGATCTTCACGAACTCGGGGGCGAACGCGCGGGAGTTCCGGCGCCGGGCCGAGGCCGGGATGCTCGGGGTCAACATCGGGGTGGCCGCGCCGATGTCGTTCTTCCCGTTCACCGGCTGGAAGAGCTCGTTCTTCGGCGACCTCCACGCCACCGGTCTGGACGGGCTGCGCTTCTACAGCCGCCAGAAGATCGTGACCACGAGGTGGTGGCTGGCCCCGAAGCTCGACCACGCCCAACCCGAGGGCCGGGGCCACTAGCCTGAGCGAGACTGCACAGAGCGGCCGGCGGGCCGGCCGCGGGGTGTGGATCGGCCTCCTGGCGGCCCAGTGGCTGGCGCTCCTGGCACCCGCCTCGCTGTCCCTGATCCTGCTCACGGCGGC
>JALYLZ010000141.1 GCA_030774015.1 Actinomycetota bacterium
GCTGACGCTCGTCCAGGTGAGGGGCCAGTACCTTTACCATCTCGCCCACGGCCAGCTCGGGTGCCGCCACGCGGACAGGCTACACCGGAATCACCTAACACTCAGCTTATTCCGTTCCGATCCCTTATCGTGGATTCCACCGGCGGAACTCGTGAACCCCGCCGCATCCTGGCCGGTCGTCACCGCGTAATGTGCCCGGGCTCCGTAAGCTGCAGGGAGATGCCCTCACTCGATGAAGCGAGGCTGACAGGATGGCGACCCTCGATGAGGATTCCGGGACCATGAATCCCTTCTCGGGCAGAAGGCATGGCGACCCGACTGGGCTGGGTGCCCCGGTGAGCCGGCGCGAGTTCCTGCGGCTGGCGGGAACGGGCGCGGTCGCGGCGGTCGCCGTGGCCTGCACGGGAGGCGGCGGCCCGAAAACCGTGACCACGGGTCCGACCTCGTCCGGCTCCATCGACGCCATCTCGAAGGGCGCGACCGAGCTCTCCCTGATCAACGCACAGAGCGAGATGCCCACCGGCCGGTCGCTGTTCACGTACGGGCTGTCGACGCCGGACGGCAAGCTGGTGCAGGGAGGGACCCCACAGGTGTACGTGGCCCAGGACCAGTCCCTGCCGGCCCTCGGCCCGTTCTCCTCGACGTGGTACCAGTTCGCGCCGGCCAGCGAGTTCAACGATGCCACGACGATCCCCCGCACGGCGCTCACGGGCTTCTACACGGCCGAGGTGGACATCCCGTCGGCCGGCCCGTGGCTGTTCGCCGGTGTGGCCCAGATCGGAGGCGTGAGAGGCGTCGGGACCGCCGCCCTCGAAGCGAAGACCAAGGTGATCGCCGCGATCGGCTCGAAGGCCATCTCCATGGCGACCCCGGTGGCGACCTCGCCGGCTGTTGCCAAGCAGATCTGCACCCGCGTGCCACCCGACCCGATGCACTACATCTCGCTCGACGCCGCCATCCGCAACGGGAAGGCCACGGTGGTCACGTTCGCCACGCCGTTGCTATGCGAGAGCAGGCTGTGCGGCCCGGTGGTGGACGAGCAGCTGCTGGTGTTTCAGAAGGGCGGCAAGGACAGGGCCAACTTCATCCACGTCGAGGAGTTCCTTCCCGGCCCCGACCTCCAGCCTCCCGCGCCCTCCCTGAAGAACCAGTCACCCGGCTTCAAGGCCTGGGGATTCACCACCGAGCCCTGGACCATCGTCATCGATAGCACGGGCATCATTCGGGCTCGGTTCGAGGGACCGGCGGTCGCGGCGCAGATCGATCAGGCGCTCGCTCCGCTGCTGTAGCGACGACCGGCTACAGCGTGCCGAAGTCGTAACTCTTCGGGATCGGGTTCGGGAGCTCCGCCGTGGTCCCGTAGGTGACCACGATCTCCTGGTGGGCCTTGAAGGCCAGCTTCGTGGGGTCTCCAGGGAGCTGCTTGCCGTCGACGTACACGCGGACTTGCTTGTCGCCAGAGTTGCACAGGTTCCCGATGCAATTCTTGGTGAAGTAAACGCCCCAGTCGTCGAAGAACTGCCCCAGGGTGAACGTGGTCTCGGTGGGGGACTCGAAGTGGATGATGCCCGTGGCGTCGTGGGTGTGCAGCTCCGCCAGGAAGCTCCCATCCGACGCGATCCCGATTTGTGGGGGCACGGTGACCTGCTGCCCGTCCGCGTAGATGTCCAGGTGCATGTGGATGTGCTCCACACTGCCCTCAGCGCCGAGCGCGTGAAGGCCGATCGCATTCAGGCGGCTCTTCAGTTGGGCAGGATCGTTGTTGGCCGGCCAGGGAGGAGCGGTCCGGAGGATCCCCGAAAGCGTCGCCGGGTCGACCGCGTTCCCCTTGCTCGTCGTGGAGGCCTTGTTGTGGCCGAGGGTGAGGACGAGCACGATCCCCACGACGATGGCGACCACCGCGGCGGCGATGCCGGCCAGGCGCGCCGTCCGTCTCCGAGCGGCCTTCTTCCGTAGGGCCTCTCGTTGCCGGCGAGCCTCCTCCTTGCGGGCCTGGCGGTTGCCGGCCGAGACCCGAGCCTGCTGCCGTCCACTTGCCGCCGCCGGCCGATCGCGGACCGGCGCCTCGGGACGCGGATCCTCTCCAACCTGGCGCGTGGAAGTGGGGCCGGTCCCTGACGTACGGGGGGGACTCCAGTTCGATCGCTTCTTGGTCTTCTTGTTCGCCATCAGGTCTTTCGGGAGCGTGTCGCCGGGTCGCCGGGTCGCCGGGTCGCCGGGAAGGCGGGCGGGCGCGGCCAGCCATCCTACTACGCAACCGCGGCCATGCGGCCTGGGCGTTTTCCTGGCATCGGACATGTTGTGCAAGAGCGAGACCCGCTGAATGCGAGATTCGGTTGTTGCAACATCCCTCAGTTGCAACATGTTGCAGAATCTGCTTCTATCAAAGCCCACAGGCACGGGGCCGTGCACGGAGGAGGTGCTCGCCGCGGTCGCGAAGGACGGATTCGAATTCGGGCTCCTGGTGGCCGCCTTCTGGTTCGGGTTCCGCCACGGCATCGACTGGGACCACATCGCCGCCATCACCGACATCACGAGCTCCCAGGAGGATCGCCGCCAGGCCATGCTGTTCGGGACGCTCTACGCGCTCGGCCACGCCCTGGTGGTGTTCACGATCGGCGTCCTGGCCATCGTGGCGGGGGAGCATCTCCCAGATAGCGTCGACAACGTGATGCTGCGCATCGTCGGCGCCACCCTGCTGCTCCTCGGGGTCTACGTGGTGGTGTCGTTGATCCGCCACGGACGCGACTTCCGGCTCCGTAGCCGGTGGATGCTGATCTTCTCCGGGGTGCGAAAGGGAGCTCGATGGGTCCGCCGCCGGGTCGGATCATCGGCCTTGTCCGGCCGCAGGCAGGCCCCCGAGCTCGTTCCGGTGGGGGCCGGAGTGGGCGGCCAAGGAGGAGATGGGGAAGGGGACATCGAGGCCTCCACGTGGCATCACGGGCACCACGGCCGGCCCGGCCACCACCACCACGCCCGCCCGGAGCCGGACGACACGTTCATGAACTATGGCCGGCTGACGGCGTTCACGGTCGGCATGATCCATGGGATCGGGGGAGAGACTCCCACCCAGATCATCCTGTTCTCCACCGCCGCCGGCGTGCGGAACTCGTCGGCCGGACTTCTCGTCCTGGCTGCATTCCTGGTCGGGCTGTTCTCTTCGAACACCCTGATCACATTGGGGTCGGCGCTCGGTTATCTCCAGGCCACCAGGAACTTCAAGATCTATGCGACGGTGGCGATCCTCACCGCTGGATTCAGCTTGGTCATCGGCACGATCTTCATCCTGGGCAAGACGACGGTGCTGCCGGCGCTCGGCGGATAGGACGGCGGGCCGGGGCTACTGGCAGTTCGAGCAGAGCCCGGAGATGGCGAAGTGCGTGAAGTCGGGCCGGAAGCCGTGGTGCTTGGAGATCAGCCGCTCCAGCGACTGCGCCTCCTCGAGCGACAGGTCGTCCTCGGTACCGCAGTTCGAACAGGTCAGGTGGACGTGCCCGCCTTCCCCGGCGAGGTGGTATTCAGCGCCGGCCTCGAGATGGGCGTGGGCCAGAACACCCTTCTCTTCCAGGAGGGCCAGGGTTCGGTACACGGTCGAGGGGTTCACCCCCGGCATGCGGCTCCGGACCCGCCGGGCGATGGCCGGGGGGCTGATGTGGCCCTGCGCCCGCATCACCTCCAGCACGATGGCCTGCCGCTGGGGGGTGAGCTTCAGCCCTTTGGACCGCAGTTCGCCCAGGATGTCGGCGGCCTCGACATCCGCCATCTCGACCATGCGAGGAGTCTAGCACTTGCAACATGCTGCAATTGCGGCTTGTGGCTGTTGCCACACGATGTGCTGGCTTCGATGAGTCGTTGCACGATCGGCGCTCCCGGGGCGCTTCTGGAAAGATAGGCGGAGGCTGGCGGCCCATCGACAGGGCACGACCGAGGAGGGAACCGTGGGCGAGTTCGTGCGGCTCGAGGTCGAGGATGGAGTCGGCACCATCCGGCTGGACCGCCCCCCCATGAACGCCATCAACGGCGACCTGCTGCGCGATCTCCGGGAGGCCACGGAACAGGCGATCGTGCGGGAGGACGTGCGCGCCGTCGTGCTGTGGGGAGGCGAGAAGGTGTTCGCGGCCGGAGCCGACATCAAGATGATGGCGGGCCTCGCCCCGTCCCAGATCAAGCCCGTCATCTCGGCCATGCAGGAGGGGTTCTCCATGGTCGAGGAGATCCCCAAGGTGACCATCGCCGCGATCGTGGGCTATGCGCTCGGCGGTGGCTGTGAGCTCGCGATGTGTGCCGATCTTCGCTACGCGGCGGAGGACGCCCGTCTGGGCCAGCCTGAGATCAAGCTCGGCATCATCCCTGGTGCCGGAGGCACACAGCGCCTGCCCCGGCTGGTGGGTCCGGCTAGGGCCAAGGACATCGTCTACTCCGGGCGGTTCGTGGCCGCCGACGAGGCGCTCCGAATCGGGCTGGTCGACGCCGTCTACCCGGCCTCTGAGGTACACGCCCGAGCCCTCGAGACGGCGAAGCAGTACGCGAACGGTCCGACCTCGGCGCTGCGAGCGGCCAAGGTCGCCATCAACTGGGGGGCCAGGGTGGACCTCCGAACGGGGCTGGTGATCGAACGAGAGGCCTTCGTCGACCTGTTCGCTACGGAGGACCAGAAGGAGGGCATGCGCGCCTTCGTCGAGAAGGACCAGGCCCGATTCACGGGACGGTAGGGCGGCCTGACGGGCGCGGACTCGCGGTGACCAGCTCGGGCCAGCCGCCGTTCGATCCGAAGACCGCGAACGTCCTCTATCACGACGCCGCGGCCCGCAGCTACGACGCCAAGTGGTCGATCTCCTTCGACGAGCGATGCATCTCTTACGTCCGGGAACGGGCCGACCGCATGCTGCCTCGGCCTGGTTACGGGCGAGTGCTCGAAGTTGGCTGCGGCACCGGATTCTTCTTGCTGAACCTGTGGCAGGCAGGCTTCGTGGAGGAGGCGCACGCGTGTGACATCTCGCCCGGCATGCTGGAGGCATGTGGCAAGAGCGCCGCGGAGCTGGGATGCGAGATCGAGCTCCGAACGGGCGACGCGGAGCACCTCCCCTACGACGACCGAACCTTCGACCTGGTGGTGGGGCACGCCTTCCTGCACCACCTCCCCGACCCGCCGGCGGCCCTGGCCGAATTCCTCCGGGTCCTGGTACCGGGCGGCGCGGTGTTCCTGGCGGGGGAGCCCACTCGCCGGGGCGACCGCCTGGCCGCCCACGCCAAGACGGTCACAGGGCGTGCGTTCGGGCTGGCGGCCAGGGTCCGTCCCGACATCCGCAAGCCAGCTGCGCCAGAGGCGACCGAGGAAGAGGACCGGGTCATACGGGACCTCGAGTTCGCCGTGGACCTGCACACCTTCGAGCCGGTGCAGCTGGCCCTGTGGGCGAGGGAGGCGGGGTTCGGCGCCGTTCGCGTGGAGACCGAGGAGCTCACGGCGAGCGTGGTGGGGTGGGCCGTCCGCACCATCGAGGCCTCGGTGCGGCCCGGCCTGCTGGGGGAACGGTGGGCCAACTTCGCGTACGGGGCGTGGCGGCGGCTCTACCGGCTGGATCAGTCCGTGCTGTACCAGGTGCTCCCACACGACCTCTTCTACAACGCCCTGCTGTACGGGGAGCGGCCGGATGGATGAAACGTCCGGGCGGGCTGCCTCGAGGGGCGACTCCGGGGGCCGAGTGGCCGGACTGGCGGGACTGGCAGCCGGGATCCGGTTCGTGCGGGCGCGCCGCCTCTATCTCCCTCGCTATTGGCTGCTGGGCCTGGGGTACCTGTGGCGCTTCCGGGTCCGGGCGCGGCACGTCCGCACCCGCGGCATGGTATTCGTCGCCCGCTCCGCCGAGGTCACCTGCCGCCGGGGCCTCGGCCACATGGCCCTGGGCAGGTGGGTGTGGATCGGCGACCACGACGCCATCCGCTGCCACGAGGGGAGCGTCCGGATCGGGGACCGGGTGGTCTTCGGGCGGGGCGTCACGGTCGACGCCTACCTGGACGTCGAGATCGGGGACGACTGCCTGGTCGCCGATTCCGTGCTGGTGACCGACTTCGACCACCGCTTCGACGATCCAGGCACGCCGGTTCGCAAGCAGGGCATCGTGAAGTCCCGCGTCCGGATCGAGCCGGACTGCTGGATCGGGGCCAAGGCGGTCATCCTGCGGGGGTCGACCGTCGGCCGCGGATCCGTGATCGGGGCGCTGAGCGTCGTGAAGGGCGACATCCCGCCATACTCCGTGGCGGTGGGAAACCCGGCCCGCGTCGTGAGAAGGAGGGGACAGGCGTGAAGGTTCGTCAGGCCACGCCCCAGGACCTCCCGGCCCTGGTCACGCTCTTCGAGGAGCTCGAGAGGATGCAGCGAGAATGGCGGGTGTTCACTCCCCGTCCGGGCTTCTACGACGAGGTGGCCGAGCGGTACCGGCGGGCCATGGAAAGCCCGGAGGCGGTGACCCTGGTGGCCGAGAACGACGGGGAGGTCGTGGGCATGGCCTACGGCGAGATCCGGACGCCCTCCCGTTTCTCCGACGAGCGGGCCCTGGAGCTTTCCGGGGTGGTGGTCCGGGTGGGCCACCGCGGCCGCGGCGTGGGCCGGGCCCTGGTGGGGGAGGCCGCCCGGTTCGCGGAGCAGCGGGACGTGCCGTGGATCGAGCTGAAGACCTTCGCCCCGAACGAGACCGCGATGGGGTTCTGGCGGGCGCTGGGGTTCAACCCTCGGGTGGTGCAGCTCACGGCCTCCGCGGGGGAGGCCGCCAGGCGCTCCGCGGGCGAGTAGCCCTCCGGGCGAATTTCCGCCGACCGGGAATGAACCTGTCCGGGCGGCTGTTCCAATGCTCAGCATGCTTTGTCGATGCGAGTCCGAGTCCCGGTTCAAGTTGCCTTTCGGGCCACTCGGGAGGATCTGCCGATGAGAGAGCCCAGCACGCTCGAATATCGTGGAATGCGGGTCCGGGAGCTCCCGCGACGGAACCGCACGTTCCCCCATGGCCGGGTCTGCGCCGAAGAGGGTTGCGGCACCCGGCTGTCGGTCTACAACCGTTCCGACCGGTGCTGGCAGCACGAGCCGGTGCGTCCCTACTTCGAGCGAGGTAGGAAGCCAAAGCGCGAGGCAGCCTGACCCCCGCCGGGCTTCGGCCCGGCCTTCCCCCCTCCGCCTCGCGGACGAGACGCCCTCCCTCCGGGGAGGGCGTCTTTGCGTGAACGGGTCTGCCCGCCCCTCCGTCGGGGCGGCGCCCCTAGAATGACGGCGACCTCTCCGGTCCATGGCCCATCCGATGCGAACCGAATCCGACATCTGGCACCTCGTCGTCGTCCCCACGCCCTACCGGGTGGGGCCGGCCAACGTCTACGTGTTGGACGACGGGCCGCTCACGCTCTTCGACTGCGGCCCGAACACCCCGGCCGCCATGAACGCGTTGCGGCTCGGGATGGCGGGGCTGGGCCTGGCCCTCGAGCAGGTCGCCCGGGTCGTGATCAGCCACGGCCACCCCGACCACTACGGGCTGGCCCCGGCCATCCAGGAAGCGTCCGGTGCCCAGGTGTTCGTGGGCGAACACGACCTGCCCAAGATCAACGAGCGCAGGACGATCTTCGAGACCGGCGCCCTGCTCATGGAGGCGGGGATCCCTATGGAGGTCCTGGTCGACATGGGGGAGCGCGATCGCAAGATGGGCGACCTCCATCCGCCCATCGAGCACGCCATCCCCCTGTCCGGCGGGGAGCGCTTCCAGTTCGACGACTTCGTGCTGGAGGCCATGCACCTGCCCGGCCACACCTCGGGGCACATCTGCCTGCTGGAGCCGGAGCGCCGGATCCTGTTCGCGGGCGACACGCTGTTGCTGCACATCAGCCCGAACCCCTTGCTGGAGCCGAGGCCGGACGACCCCACCGTCCGCCGCAAGAGCCTGGTCGAGTACCTCCACACGCTGGACGTCCTGGAGTCCCTGGAGCTCACCGAGGTGTGGCCGGGGCACGGCGAGCCCATCCTCGATCCCCCGGCCACCATCCGCCAGATCAAGGAGCACCACCAGGAACGCAAGGAGCGGCTGGCCGAACGCCTGGACGGCGACGGCAAGTCGCCGTTCCAGCTGGCCCGCGAGATGTGGCAGAACCTGGAGGGATTCGACAACTTCCTGGCGGTCTCGGAGGTCGTCGCCCACCTCGACCTGCTGGAGATGGAGGGGCGGGCGGAGCAGGTGGCGAAGGACGGAGTGGCGTTCTACCGGAGGCCGTCGGACGCCCGGACTGCCGGGGGCTCGGCAGGCTAGGACCATCGTCGCTCTCAAGAGCGGGGCGATTCCCTCCGACAACCGGATTGAACGCTCAGCGAATGACCGCTCCCCCCAAAGGCGCCAGGTCATGCCACAGGCCACCGACGGGCCTCCCATGCGGGAGGCCGATTGTCCTTTCTGCGAACGGCAGGTGCTCGTCTACGAGGACCCGCCGCGATGCCCGCTGTGCGCGTGCCCCCTCGACCTCGACCGGATGCGGCCGTTCATGTTCCCTGGAGAGCAGTAGGCGCGCCCTTGGGGCCGGGTTCAGCCCGGGCCCGGCTCGGAACCGCGGTCAGTGGGGGGTTCCGGAGGCGGGTTGCGCTCGGCCACGATCCGGTCCCGGATCTCCTTGGCCTCGGCCAGCCGGGCCCTGTCCACGAACAGGCGCACGCCGAACTCCCACACCTGGCTGAGGTAGCCCGGTTCCTTGAACCACCACACGATCCCGGCCCTATCCAGCTCCCCGGCGATCTCGTTCGCGGTCTCCCGCGTGAACTGGCCGAGGTGCACCGTGCTGATGCTGTCCGTCATGTCGAAGCCACCCTACCGCCGCCGGCCCGGCCGCTCGGCGACAGCGAGGAGGTCGAGGGAACCGGACGGCTGGCCGAGCTGGAAGTGGCCGGCCCGGACGGCCCGCGCCGCCAGGCGAAGCCCCGGCGGCAGCTCCGCGAACGGGGTACGGGCCAGGCGGTGCTGGAGCGACCCGCCGGCCGGACGGTCCAGCGCACGGAGCAGGGGACCGGCGTGGATGCCGCCCAGCCGCACTCGTTCGAACCGGGCCCCGAGCAGGCCGCCCAGCTCGCCGCCCGTGTACTCGTGGACGTGGAACGGGTTCGGGTTCCCGTCGTCGGACGTCTCGCGGTTGGGCGTGGCGACCAGCAGCACGCCGCCCGGCCGGAGCAGCACGCCGGCGGTCTCGACGAACTCCCCGGGGCAGTACAGGTGCTCGAGGATCTGGAACGCTACGACGGCGCTGAACGAGCCCGGGCGGAAGGGCAGCCGGCACGCGTCCGCCCGCAGCACCGGCCCCGCGGAATGCGCACGCGCGGCGTGGGCGGCGGCCCCGGCGTCGAGGTCCATCGCCACCACCTGCACTCGGCCCTCCCGGCGCAGCAGGTCCGCGCCGTAGCCCTCGCCGCAGCCGGCCTCGAGGACCGGGCCCGCGCCCCGGGTGGCCAGCAGCCGGGCGGCGACGCGGTACGCGGCCTGGTGGCGCCGGAACCAGTAGTTCTCGTCGGCGACGCCCGGGAAGGTCCGTGCTCCGCGGCTGGCCCGGATGAACTCGACGTCGGGCGCCCTCACGGTCTCGGACCGCAGGCCGCCCCCACGAACACCCGGATGGCCAGGTAGTGACTGCGGTCCAGGAGCGACTCGACACACACCGGGGTGCCCACGTCGATCAGCTGGACGTCGTCCGCGCTCATCAGGACCCACCGGCCCGAATCCTGCCGGTAGAACTTCGTCGCCCCCTCGGCCAGCCGGCGGATCGACAGCCGGGACCCCGGCTCCTCGACCACGTTCATCCGGTGCGGCGTGACGGTGGCGGTCTGGCCGGAGACCCACACCACCGGCGGCTGGCCCGGTACGGTGGTGGCGGCGCCCGTGGAAGGCGTGGGGAGGCTCGCCAGCCGCAGATGCGTCCCCGAGCAGGCCGGCAGCGCGGCCAGAAGCATCAGCGCCATCACCCCGATCCGGCCGGTTCGCACGACGAACATCTTGGGGCATGGGCCGCCCCGGTACCGAGGTCCCGAAGCCCCGCCGGTTCAGCCCTTGCGGGTTTTGATCTTCTCCGTGAGCTGGGGAAGGATCTTCAGCGCGTCGCCCACCACGCCGACGTCGGCGACCTTGAAGATGGGGGCGTCGGCGTCCTTGTTGATGGCGATGATCCGCTTCGACTCCTTCATCCCCACCAGGTGCTGGATGGCACCGGACACGCCGATCGCGATGTACACCTCGGGCTTCACGGTCTTGCCGGTCTGGCCGACCTGGTGGCTGTAGGGAACCCACCCGGAGTCCACCACCGCGCGGGTGGCCCCTACCGCCGCGTTGCCGATGGCCTTGGCCAGGTCCTCCACCAGCGAGAAGTTCGAGGGGTCCTGGAGGCCCCGGCCACCCGAGATCACGACCTTGGCGTCCTCGAGCTTCGGGCCGCTGGTCTCCTCCTCGTGCCGCTCCACGCGCTTGGCCTTCTTCAGCTCGTCGGGGACGTCCACGTTCACGGGCACGACGTTGGCCTGCCCGCCAGAGGACGGTTCCGCCGGAAACGACTTCGGCCGGACCAGCACGAGCTTGGGGTCCGGGCCCTCCAGCGAGACGTCCACGATCTTGGTGCCACCGAAGATCTGCGTCTGCGCCTTGTCCGTCCCCAGCACGTCCGTCGCGTTGCTCATCAGCGCGGACCCGAGCCTCGCCTGCAACCGGCCCGCCACGTCGCGGGAGTCGTAGGTCAGCCCGAACAGGATCAGGCTCGGTTGGTGTTCCTTGACCAGCTCGTGCAGGGCGTGGGCGGCCGGCTGGCCGATGAACTGGCCGTACACCTCGTCGTCGCTGGCGTACACCGTCGCCGCGCCGTACTCGCCGAGGGTCTGGGCGGCCTCCGTGGCGCCCGGCCCCAGGGCCACGGCGGCGACCTCGCCGTCCAGGTCCCGGGCCTTGGTCAACAGCTCCAGCGCGCTGGGGTCGACCTTCCCGCCGGCCTTGACGTCCGCGTAGACCCAGATTCCGGCCATCTCATATCACCTTCGCTTCCGCCAGGAAGGCGACGATTCTGTCCACGCCTTCCTCGACGTTCTCGATGATCTCGCCGGGGCCCTTCTCCGGGGCCGCGTTCACCGCGGTGACCTGCTGGGTCGGCGAGGTGTCGTCGCCGGACAGCCCCAGATCGGATGCCGAGACCCTGTCCACGGGCTTCTGCTTGGCCTGCATGATGCCCTTGAGCGTGGGGTAGCGGGGCTCGGTGGCCCCCGCCGTGACCGTCACCACCGCCGGCAGCGGGCACTCCACGGTGTCGTAGCCCAGCTCCGTCTGGCGCTCCACGAACAGCGACCCGTCCTTTACCTCGAGCTTCCTGGCGAACGTGACGCTCGGCACCTCCAGCAGCTCGGCCAGGGTCATGGGGAGCGTCCCCGTGTACCCGTCGGTGGACTCCACACCGGCGATGACCAGGTCGAACTCCGAGCGCTTGATCGCGGCCGCCAGCACCCGGGCCGTGACCAGGGCGTCGGAACCCCGTAGCGCGTCGTCCGAGACCAGCACGCCCTTGTGGGCGCCCATGGACAGCGCCTTGCGGATGGCGCCCATGGCCGCCTCGGGGCCCATCGAGACCACGGTGACCTCGCCGCCCTGGGCGTCGGCGATCTGGAGCCCGGCCTCCACGCCGAACTCGTCGCCGGGGTCGAGTGCCCCTTCCACCCCTTCTCGTTTCAGCAGGAAGTCGTCGCCGAGCTCGGGGATGCCGTTCGGATTGGGCACGTACTTCGTCAGGACCACGACGTTGATGGGCATCTCGTTCCTTCCGGGACGGTGTGCGGCGGGAGCATACCCGCTTTGTTTGCGGGCCAGACGCGGCCGAACAATCCCCTCGGACCGGGGCCGGCTGCTACGCTCGAATGCCGTGGCGACCAGCGGATCCGTGCTCGTGGCGATGTCCGGAGGGGTGGACTCCTCGGTGGCCGCGTGCGTGCTGGCCGAGCTGGGCTATGAGGTGCTGGGCTCGCACATGCGACTGGTCCACACGGGCGGGGTGGAGCACGGCTGCTGCGGTCCCCGGGCCGAGGCCGACGCCCGGGCCGTGGCCGAGCTGGCCGGGTTCCCCTTCGAGGTCGCAGACCTGTCGGAGGAGTTCGAGCGGACCGTGCTGGCCGACTTCTTCGGCGAGCACCGGGCCGGGCGGACCCCCAACCCGTGCGTTCGGTGCAACGAGCAGATCAAGTTCGGCGCGTTCCTGGCCCGCGCCGACCGGCTGGCGGTGGACTTCGTGGCCACCGGCCACTACGTGCGAACGGCGCGCGACCCTGAGGGCGGGTGGCACCTGCTGAAGGGGGCCGACCCCGGCAAGGACCAGTCGTACATGCTGCACACGCTGGGGCAGCGCGAGCTGGCCCGCGCGCTGTTCCCGGTGGGCGGCCAGCCCAAGGCGGAGACCCGCGCCTACGCCCGGCGCCGGGGCCTGCCGGTGGCGGGGAAGCCGGATTCCCAGGAAGTGTGCTTCGTCCCGGGCGCCGACCACACGGCGTTCCTGGAGCGCCACGCGCCGGACCTGGTCCGGGAAGGCGAGGTGGTGGATCCCTCCGGCCGGGTGCTGGGCCGGCACGAGGGGACCTTCCGCTTCACCGTCGGGCAGCG
The DNA here is from genome assembly GCA_030774015.1 of Actinomycetota bacterium. NCBI lineage: Bacteria > Bacillati > Actinomycetota > Actinomycetota bacterium. The sequence continues at coordinate 12,633 of JALYLZ010000141.1, forward strand.
CCGGGGCCTGGGCGTTTCTACAGGCGAGCGCAGCTACGTGGTGGACGTGGACAGAGCGGCCGGCCGCGTGGTGGTGGGGCCGGGCGAGCTGCTGGCCCGCCGGGGCCTGGAGGCCGACCGGGTGTCGTGGGTGGGCGGGCGTCCCCCCGAGGACGGCCCGTTCGAGGCCGAGGTCCGCATCCGGTACCGGGGCGACGCGGTCCCGGCGGTGGTCACGGCCGGCGGCCGGCGGGCTCGGGTGGAGTTCCGGAGCCCCCAGCGGGCCATCGCGCCCGGCCAGAGCGTGGTGTTCTACCGGGACGAGGAGCTGCTGGGCGGGGGCCGGATCACCCGCGCCCTGCGCTGAACGGTCGAGACGAGACGAGGCGAGGCGATGGCCCGAGGCCGGCCGATCTTCGCGGCGTTCTACGACGTCATCGGGCGGATCGACGAGCGCGCTGGGATGCGCGAACGCCGCCGCGACCTCTTGGCGCAGGCCCACGGCCGCGTCGTGGAGATCGGCGCGGGGACCGGCCTGAACTTCGCTCACTATCCCCGGGCGGTGACCAAGGTGGAGGCCACCGAGCCCGACCCGCACATGCGCAAGCGGGCCCGGAAGGCGGCGGCCGTCGCGCCGGTGCCGGTCCAGGTGACGGACGCCGCCGCGGAGGCGCTGCCGTTCGAGGATGCCTCCTTCGACGCCGCGGTGGCCACGCTGGTGCTGTGCTCGGTGCGGGACCCGGACATGGCCCTGCACGAGATCCGTAGGGTGCTCAAGCCCGGCGGGCGCCTGCTGTTCTTCGAGCACGTCCGGGGCACCGGCCGCCTGGCCCGGTGGCAGGACCGGCTGGAGCGTCCCTGGGGATGGTTCGCCGGCGGATGCCACCCCAACCGGGACACGCTCCAGGCCGTCCGGGAGGCCGGCTTCGAGCTGGAGCAGGTCGAGGAGTTCGATTTCAACCCGGCCCTGGTGCTGGTTCGTCCCCATGCCAGCGGGGCCGCCGCCCGCCCCATCGGCCGCTGACCGATCTCCCCCACACATACCCTCCGACCTGCGGAAATCGTTGCCCGCCTCCGGGCTGAGGGTGTGGGGCTCCGGTATGATCGGCTCTCCGAGGACCGCTTCGGCGGGGGGACGAGCGCGTGCCGCTGTTCAAGAAGAAGCCCCAGTCCTTCAACCTTCAGATCCAGGACATCCTGCTCCGGGTCACGGCGCCCGAGGAGTACTACGAGGAATGCCGGGCCGCCGCGCTGTCGGTGTGGGAGCAGCTGTCCGCGTACTCCCTGCGGGACCCGCGGTTCCGGACCAGCAAGCGGCCGGTGGACGTGCCCGAGCAGGCGGCGCCGCTGATCCGGGAGATGGCGGAGGTGGCCCGGCTGGCGGGGGTGGGCCCGGTGTTCACCATCCAGGGCGCCGTCACCGACCACGTGGGCCGGTACCTGGCCAGGTCCCTGCCGGAGGTGCTGGTGTCATCCGGGGGCGACTACCACATCCGCTCGAAGCGCCGCATGAAGCTGGTGATCCACCACACCGCGGAGGGCGAGCCGCTGTCGGTGGTCGTGGATCCCCGGCGTGGCACCAGCGGCGTCTCCACCACCCTCGGCCGCGAGCAGCTGCCCGCGCGAAGCGTGGACGGGCTCACCGTGCTGGCGTCCTCGTGCATGCTGGCCGACGCGGCGTCCGCGGCCGCGATGGCCATCCTGTCCCGGCCCAACTCGCTCCGGCAGGCCCTGGCCTACCTCCGCGAGATCGAGGGCGTCCACGGTGCCATGGTGTTCCAGGGCGAGCGCATCGGCGTGGTGGGCGGCCTCGAGGTCGCCGCATAGCCGTCGCCGCCGAACCGGCCGCCCTACACTCGCGACGTGGCCCGGACCCAGAACCAGACCCAGGAACGGAAGCTCGCCGAGGCGAAGCGCCGCGTCGAGGAGCTTCGGGAGCAGATCAACCACCACGCGTACCGGTACTACGTCCTGGACGACCCCGAGGTCTCCGACGCCGAGTACGACGAGCTGGTCCGCGAGCTCCAGGCCCTCGAGAACGAGTTCCCCGAGCTCATCACGCCGGACAGCCCCACCCAGCGGGTCGGCATCTCACCCGCGGACCTGTTCGCGCCGGTCACGCACGCCACGCCCATGCTCTCGCTCGACAACGCGTTCAGCCGCGAGGAGCTTGAGGCCTGGGGCCGCCGGGTGGAGCGCATCGTCGGCGAGGGTGCCCGGTTCGCCTGTGAGCTGAAGATCGACGGCGTCGCCGTGGCGCTCACGTACGAGGACGGCGCCTACGTCCGCGGCGCGACCCGGGGCGATGGCGTGACCGGTGAGGACATCACCGCGAACATCCGGACGGTGCGGGCTGTCCCCCAGCGACTCCGGCTGTCCGATCCGCCGAGGATGCTGGAGGTCCGCGGCGAGATGTACCTCCCCGTGAAGGCCTTCGAGCAGCTCAACGAGCAGCTGCTGGCCGAGGGGAAGCGCGCCTTCGCCAACCCCCGGAACGCCGCCGCCGGGTCCCTCCGGCAGAAGGACCCCACGGTCACGGCGTCGCGTCCCCTTCGGCTGTGGTGCCACGGCCTGGGGAGGGCCGAGGGGATGCGGTTCGCCTCCCACTCCGAGTCCTTGGCCTGGCTGCGGGAGGCGGGGCTTCCGGTCGACCACAACATCAGGGTGGTGGACACGCTCGATCAGGTGTTCTCGTTCGTCGAGCACTGGGGGAAGCACCGCCACTCGGTCGACTACGAGATCGACGGCGTGGTGGTGAAGGTGGACCAGATCCCGCTCCAGGAGGAGCTCGGGGCGACGTCGCACGCGCCGCGGTGGGCCATCGCGTACAAGTTCCCGCCGGAGGAGCGGACCACGCTGCTCCGGGCCATCGACGTGCACACCGGCAGGACCGGGGTGGTCACGCCGTTCGCCCGCCTGGAGCCCGTGTTCGTGAGCGGCGTCACCGTCACCACGGCCACGCTGCACAACGAGGACGAGGTGAGGCGCAAGGACGTCCGGGTCGGCGACACCGTCATCGTGCGGCGGGCCGGGGACGTCATCCCGGAGGTGGTCGGGCCGGTCCTGTCGAAGCGTCCCAAGAACGCGAGGCGATGGAGGTTTCCGAAGCGGTGCCCCTCCTGCGGGACGGAGCTCGTCCGCAGGGAAGGCGAGGCCTACCGGCGGTGCCCGAACAAGCGGGGCTGCCCGTCGCAGAACGTGGAATGGCTGTTCGCGTTCGCCTCGCGTGGGGCCATGGACATCGAGGGCCTCGGCTACAAGACGGGCTACCTGCTGCTGGACCTGGGCTGGATCCAGGACCCCGCCGACGTCTACTCGCTCACCGCGGAGCAGCTGGCGCAGCTGCCGGGGTTCGCGGAGAAGCGCATCGAGAACCTGCTCAACGCGATCCGGGCCTCGAAGGACCGGCCCGTGTGGAGGCTGCTGGTGGCGCTGAACATCCCCCACGTCGGGTCCACGGTGGCCCGGCTCCTGACCCAGGCGTTCCCGTCGGTCGACCGGCTCTCCGCAGCGACCGAGGAGGACGTCGCGGCGGTGGAGGGCGTGGGGCCGGTCATCGCCCGCAGCATGGTGGAGTGGTTCGCCGACGAGCACAACCGCGCGCTGCTGCACAAGCTCCGGGGGGCCGGCGTCCGTATGGAGGACCCCGAGCCCGAGCGGCCACCGGAAGGCCCGCTCACCGGCTCGACCATCGTGCTCACAGGCGGCCTGGCGGCCATGTCCCGCGACGACGCGACCCGGGCGGCCGAGGAAGCAGGCGCCAAGGTCGTGTCGTCGGTCAGCAAGAAGACCGACTTCGTGGTGGCCGGAGAGAACCCCGGCTCGAAGTACGACAAGGCCGTCCAGCTGGGCGTCGAGGTCATCGACGAGCAGGAGTTCCTGAAGCGCCTGGGCCGGTAGGCGGTGATGATGCAGCTGGGGGCGACCTCTTCCGCCGACCACTCCACGGTGACCTTCCCCAGCGAGTAGGCAGGGCTTTCCTACCGGACTGACCCGGCGAGCACGTCCGAAACCGAGTTCGCGCTGCTGGGCCGGGAGCGGAACGGCAAGTTCTTCTAGGAGCCCGTCGAAGGGCCGGGGGGCCCGAGGTGAGGACGCCCGGATAGACTGGCGCGCATGCCGGTCGAGATCGACATCGACCACGTCGCGCGCCTGGCGCGGCTGGCCCTGACGCCGGAGGAGCGGGAGCGGCTCCGGGTCCAGCTCGGGGTGATCCTCGAGCACGCCGCCCGGGTCCAGGAAGTGGCGGCCGAGGACGTCCCGCCGACCGCGTACGCCGTGCCGCGCACGAACGTCCTGCGGCCCGACGCGGTCGCGCCGTGCCTGCCCTTGGAGGAAGCGCTGGCCGGCGCGCCCGAGGTGGAGGGCGACCGGTTCAAGGTCCCCCGGATCACGGAGCAGGAGTAGCGCGTGGCCGGCCCCGACCTCGAGCTGTGCGACCTGGAGGCGACCGAGCTGGCGCGACGGCTCCGCGCCGGCGAGGCCTCGGCGGCCGAGATCGCGGAATCCGCCCTGCGGCGCGTGGAGGACGTGGACGGCGACGTCCGCGCCTTCCTGACCGTGACGGCGGAGCGGGCTCGGGAACAGGCCGCCGCGGTCGACGCGCGGCTGGCGGGCGGGGAGGAGCTTCCGGCCGTGGCGGGCATCCCGCTGGCGCTGAAGGACGTCCTGGCGACACGGGGCATCCGCAGCACCTGCGGCTCGAAGATCCTCGAGACCTACGTGCCCCCGTACGACTGCACCGCGTGGGCCCGTCTGCGTGAGGCGGGCTCGGTCCTGGTCGGGAAGACCAACTGCGACGAGTTCGCCATGGGCTCGTCGGGCGAGAACTCCGGCTACTTCGTGACCCACAACCCCTGGGACCTGGACCGGGTGCCGGGTGGTTCGTCGGCGGGCTCGGCGGCGGCGGTCGCGGCGGGGGAGGCGGTGTGGGCCCTCGGCACCGACACCGGCGGCTCGGTGCGCCAGCCGGCCTCGCTGTGCGGCGTGGTCGGGCTGAAGCCCACGTACGGCCTGGTGTCTCGCTACGGGCTGATCGCCTTCGCGTCCTCCCTGGACCACGTGGGCACGTTCAGCCGCAGCGTCCGGGACGCCGCGGTCCTGCTCTCGGCCATCGCGGGCAACGATCCCCGCGACGCCACCAGCGTGGACCGGCCGCCCCGTGACTACACCGAGGGGCTGGACGCCGGGCTGCGAGGGCTGCGGGTCGGGGTGACCCGGGAGTCGTTCGACGAGGGCGTGGAGCCGGCCGTGCGCGATTCCATCCGCGCCGCCCTCGACCGGGTGGAGCGGATGGGCGCCCAGATCGGCGATGCCACCCTGGCCCACCAGGACTACGCGTTCAGCGCGTACTACCTGCTGGCGCCGGCGGAGTGCTCGTCGAACCTGGCTCGCTACGACGGGGTCCGGTACGGCCTGCGGGTGCCGGGGGCCGGCGATGTGGTCGAGATGATGATGAAGACGCGCGGCGCCGGCTTCGGCGACGAGGTCAAGCGGCGCATGATCCTGGGTACCTACTCGCTGTCCGCGGGCTACTACGACGCCTTCTACGGTCAGGCCCAGCGGGTCCGCACGCTGGTGATCCGCGACTACGCGGAGCAGTTCGAGCGGTTCGACGTGCTGGTGTCCCCGACGTCGCCCACCACGGCCTTCCGGATCGGCGAGCGCACGGACGATCCCGTCGCCATGTACCTCTCGGACGTGTTCACCATCCCGGCCGACCTGGCGGGCGTGCCGGCCATCTCTGTTCCGTGCGGTGTGGACGAATCCGGTCTGCCCATCGGGCTCCAGTTCACCGGGAAGGCCCTCGACGAGGCGACCGTGCTGCGGGCCGCCTCCGCGTTCGAGCAGGACCTGGGGCGGCGGGAGCGACCGCCGCTCCTGGCCCCGCTGGCCGGCTGACGGCCCTCTCGACGATGGCCGGCTCCGAACCCGACACCGATTCCGCGTTTCCCGCCGCCGAGGGCTCCCGGCTGGCCTGGGAGGACGTGCCGGCCCCGGTGCGCTCGGCCCTGGACGGGCGATTCGGATCGCCGGTGGTCCGGGCGGAGGTCCAGACGGGCGGGTTCTCGCCGGGCACGGCGGCTCGGGTCCAGCTGCGGGACGGCCGGCGTGCGTTCGTGAAGGCGGTGGGGCCCACGCCGAACCCGGACTCGCCCCTGCTCCATCGCAACGAGGCCCGGGTTGCGGCGGCGATGCCGCCGGAGGCTCCGGTTCCCCGGTTCCTGTTCGCGTACGACGACGGCGAATGGGTGGCGCTGGCGTTCGAGGACGTGGACGGGCGGCACCCGGAGGTCCCGTGGCGTCGCGACGAGCTGGATCGGGTCCTGGCGGCGGTGGGGGAGCTGGTGACCTCGCTCACCCCCACGCCGGTGGACGCGCTGCCGGTGGCGGCGTACTTCGAGGAAGAGTTTCGGGGCTGGCGGGAGCTCGCGGCGGGCGGCGCCGAGCTGGACTGGCTGGACCCGTGGGCCCTGTCGAATCTCGACCGGCTGGCTGAGCTGGAGGAAGGGTGGCCGACCGCGGCGGCCGGCGAGACGCTCCTGCACGGGGACCTCCGGGCGGACAACATCCTGGTCACGCCGGATCGCGTGGTGTTCGTGGACTGGCCGCATGCCTCGGTCGGGGCGGGATGGGTCGACCTGACCTTCATGCTCCCGAGCGTGGCCATGCAGCGCGGGCCGAAGCCGTGGGAGCTGTTCGAGCACCATCCGTTGGGTGTCAGCGCCCCGCCCGATCGGGTCGACGCGGTGGTGGCGGCCCTGGCCGGATTCTTCGTGTGGCGAGGGTCCCTCCCGCCGCCCCCCGGCATCCCCGGCGTGCGCGCTTTCCAGCGAGCCCAGGGCGCACGGGCCCTCGAGTGGTTGCGACACCGCCTGGGCGGCGTGTGAGACCTCGGCGCTCCCACCGGTGGTACCATACGTATGGCATGAGGAAGACCACTGTGTACCTGAGCGACGAGGAAGCGGAGGCCCTCAAGCACGCCTCCGCGGTCTCCGGCAAGTCGCAGTCCGAGCTCATCCGGGAAGGGGTCCGCCGAGTGACGCGCGGGCGGCGGCACAAGCGCGCGTTCCACAGCATGGGCATCGGCGAGGGTCCGGGGCTGCCGATCGGGCAGATGGCGGAGGAGATCCTGGAACGGGAGTGGGCTGGCGATCTTGACGCTGATCGTTGATACCGGCCCGCTGTACGCGCAGGCCGACCGGCGCAATCCGGGACGCGAGCCTGTGGTGGACATCCTCCTCAACGAGCGCGGACCACTCGTCGTGTCAGCCTTCGTCGCCGCCGAGACCGACTACCTCATCACGAAGCGGCTGGGAATCGACGCGGAGATCGCCTTCCTCCGGGACGTGGCCGAGGGAACGTACGCCGTGGAGTGCCTGTCCTCAGGCGAGCTGGAGCTGGCGCGCGAAGTCATCGAGGCGTACCGCGATCTGACCATGGGCCTCGCCGACGCTTCCATGGTCGTGCTGGCGCGACGCTATGGGACCCGGCGCCTGCTCACGTTCGACGAGCGACACTTCCGTGCCGTGCGGCCCCTTCAGGGGGGCTCTTTCACGATCCTGCCGGCGGACGCCTGAGAGCCGGTATCGTTTCCCCGTGATGACCGACCTCGAGACCGTCATCGGGCTGGAGTGCCACGTGGAGCTCTCCACGGCCACCAAGATGTTCTGCGGCTGTCCGAACGAGTTCGGGGCGCCGCCGAACACGCACGTCTGTGAGGTCTGCCTGGGGCACCCGGGCACCCTGCCGGTGCCGAACGAGCGGGCCATCGAGTTCGCCATCCGGATCGGCCTGGCCCTGGGCTGCGACATCGCGCCGCGCTCGCTGTTCCACCGGAAGAACTACTTCTATCCGGACATGCCGAAGAACTACCAGATCTCCCAGTACGACCTGCCGATCTGCGTGGGCGGGCATCTGGACATCGAGCTTCCCGACGGGGAAGCGCGGCAGATCGGCATCACCCGGGTCCATCTGGAGGAGGACACCGGGAAGACCACCCACGCCAGCGAGACGGGGCGAATCACCGGGGCCGAGTACGCCCTGGTGGACTACAACCGGGCCGGCGTGCCCCTGGTCGAGGTGGTCTCCGAGCCGGACATGCGCTCGCCGGATGAGGCCCGCGCTTACCTCACCGAGCTCCGCGCTACGCTCGAGTCGCTGGGGGTCTCGGACGTCCGGATGGAGGAGGGGTCGTTCCGGTGCGACGCCAACGTCAGCCTCCGCCCGTACGGCCAGGACGCGTTCGGCGTGAAGGTCGAGGTCAAGAACATGAACTCGATCCGGAGCGTGGAGCGGGCGCTCCGCTACGAGATCGACCGGCAGGCCGCGGCGCTGGAGGCGGGGAAGCCTCTGGCCCAGGAGACCCGGCACTTCGACGAGAAGACCGGCGTCACCACGCCGGGGCGGTCTAAGGAGTTCGCGTCGGACTACCGCTATTTCCCGGAGCCGGACCTTCCGCCCATCGAGCCCAGCGCCGATTGGATCGAGGAGATCCGGGCGTCCCTGCCGGAGCTGCCGGCGGCCCGCCGCCACCGGTACGCGGATCAGCACGAGCTGAAGCCCGCGATGGCCCGGATCCTGGCCGGCTCGAAGGCGTGGGCGGACTTCTTCGAGGAGACCGTGGCGCTGGGGGCGGCTCCGGCCGCCGTGGCCAACTGGATGACCCAGGACCTGGCGGCGCTGGCGAACGCCGCGCACGTCGACCTGCCGGAGGGAAAGGTCACCCCGAAGCATGTCGCGGACGTCGTTCGCCTGGTGGAGGAGGGGACCATCTCCACGGCGGGGGCCAAGGTCGTCCTGGAGGACGCGTTCGCCTCCGGGCGCGAGGTCGACGACATCGTCGAGCAGAAGGGCCTCCGGCAGGTCTCCGACACCGCGGCGCTGGGGAAGCTGGTGGAGGAGGTCCTGGCAGAGAACCCCGAGCCGGTGGTCCAGTTCAAGAGCGGCAAGGAGGGCGCCCTCCAGTTCCTGGTGGGCCAGCTCATGAAGAAGACCCGCGGCTCGGCCAACCCGCAGGTGGCCCGGGACCTCCTGCGCGAACGCCTCACCTCCTCCTGAGGGGCGGCCGTGAGG
>JALYLZ010000142.1 GCA_030774015.1 Actinomycetota bacterium
CTCCCGCGGGGGGTGGGTGCTTAGATTTCCAACCGGTGCCGCCGGCGGTGTATTCCACGGACTGGACGGTGATGCCGGCGGCGACGGCGTGTCCCGTGCTACGGCTCGAGGCGCTGCCGGGCCACCGCCACCGCCGCCCGCACGGCTCCGTCGATACCGAGCCGGGAGGTGTTCAGGACGGCGTCGTAGAGGAGGGGGTCGCCGATATCGAGCCCATGGAATCGCCGGACGTAGGCGGCCCGGTCGGCCTCGACCCGCCGGCTCAGCTCCCTGGCCTGGTCGAGGGACAGGCCCTGCGACTCCATGACCCGGCGCACACGGTCACCCGGCTCGCCCACCAGCTGGAGGTGGCAGGCGTCCGGCCGGTCGCGCAGCACGGCCTGCCCGCCCCGGCCGAGGATCACGTAGCCGCCCACCGCGGCCAGCGAGACGATGACGCGGCTGACCCCGTTCGCCAGGACCCGGTCGTCGGCCGGGGGCGGCGTGGACAGCCCGAACTCGGGACTGGCGGCCGCCAGCGCGAGCCCGACCTTCTCGACCAGGGCGGGAACCCGCTCGTCGAGGTTCTGGGCGACCTCGGGGTCCACTCCCACCTCCGCCGCGGCCTGTTCGACGATCTCGCGGTCGACGAACCGGTAGCCGAGCGCGTCGGCCAGGGCCGGAGCCACCCGCTGGCCCCCCGCCCCGTACTGGCGGGAAACCGTCACCACGCCCATGGCGAAGATCTCCTCGAGCGGTCGGGCCGGCGGCGGGAGGCGTCGGGCATGCCGGCGGCCCCGGTCGTACGCGGCTCAGGCACGCCGGCCGGGGTTGCGGAATTGCTGGATCACCACGTACAGCCCGAACAGGCCCGCGGCCCCGACCAGCACGATCAGCAGGATGGCGAAGGACCACTCCAGCGCGCCGAACCTGGCCAGCATCAAATCCGAGTTCCTTTGAGGTGGGCCGGGCGAGCCTGTAGTGTAGTACCGACCGGGGTGCGTTCGGTCTCGCTCGAGGGGTGAGGGCGATGTTCTATTGGCTCATGAAGTACGTGATCCTGGGCCCCATCATTCGGCTGCTGTACCGGCCGAAGGCGCGGGGCCTGGAGAACATCCCCGCCCAGGGGCCGGTCATCCTCGCGGCCAACCACGTCTCGTTCATGGACAGCCTGTTCGTCCCGCTGCTGGTGAAGCGGCGGGTCGTCTACCTGGGCAAGGCCGACTACTTCGACAGCCCCAAGACCCGGTGGTTCTTCAAGTTCACCAACGTCATCCCGGTCCGTCGCGAGGGCGGGACGGCCGGGGAAGCGGCGATTCGGGCCGGCGTGAAGGCCCTCCAGGACGGGAACGTCGTGGGGATCTACCCGGAGGGGACGCGCAGCCCGGACGGCCGCCTGTACCGGGGCAAGACCGGCGTGGCCCGGATGGCCCTGCTGGCGGGGTGTCCGGTGATCCCGGTGGCGGTGCTGGGGACCCGTGAGCTCCAGCCCCCGGATCGCAAGATGCCGAAGCTCCGTGGCCGCATCCAGGTGATCTACGGCAAGCCGCTGTCCTTCGAGCGCTTCGCGGGCCAGGACCGCGACCGGTTCGTGCTCCGGTCCGTGACCGACGAGGTCATGTACGAGATCATGATGCTGACGGGCCAGGAGTACGTCGACGAGTACGCGTCGAAGGTGAAGGAGGAGCTTTCCCGCAAGGCCGCGGAGGAGGCCCGGGCCGCGGCCGGAGCGCAGTCCGGACCGGAGGAGGCTTCCGCCCCGCCCCCCGACTCCTCGGACGCCCACGTCACCGTGATGTCGTCCTCCGAGCCCCCGCCGGGAGAGCACTCCGGGTAGCGCAGGCCTCGAATCGGTTCGATCGCAGGGGGAAACGTGTCGGGGGGCGTGTTCGCGAAGTCACTGATCACGCTGTTCGTGGTCATCGGCTCGCTGAACGTCGTCCCGATCTTCCTGTCGCTGACCGGCGCCCTGGACCGGAAGGCTCGAGCGCGCGTGGCCTACGTGGCCGTCGCGGTGGCCGCCGTCCTCCTCGCCGTCTTCGGAGCGGTCGGCGACGAGCTCATCCACTACCTGGGGATATCGCTGGAGAGCCTCCAGGTGGCGGGCGGGCTGCTCATCGTGGTCCTCTCGGTGCGGGCGTTCCTGTCCTCGCCGCGGGACCAGACCGATGTCTCGCCGGAGGACGCGCGCAACATCGCGGTCGTTCCGCTCGCCACGCCCCTGCTGGCCGGCCCGGGGCGCGATCGCCACCCTGCTGGTCCTGGTCGACGAGCATGCATCCGCTCGGGGATGGTTCTCGGTGGGGGCGGGTGCCGTGGCGGCGCTGCTGCTGTCGCTCGCCGTGCTTCGCTCGGCGGCCGGACTGGCCGCGCTCATCCCGCCCCGCGTGAGCGACGCCCTGGGCCGGATCACCGGGTTGCTGCTGATCGCCATCGGCGTGCAGTTCATCCAGAGCGCGGTGGCGGAATGGATCCGGGTCGGGGTGCACGTCGGCGGACCCTGAATCGGGCCGGTCGGCGACGGCGGTGGCGGGCCTGCGTGAGGTGCGAGGCTGAGGTGCAGCGGGGGCGGGTCGGGCTATCGCGCGATCTCGATGGGGCGGATGGCCGGTGCGGCGGGGACGCCCGGCCGGATGGCGCGCTGGTGGCTTCCCTCCTGGATCCACTTGGTCGAGCACTTCACGCAGAAGGCCCGAGGTGAAGGAGCAAGTACGACGACGACCCGTGCGGATTCGCAGACCGGACACTTCACCATCGCCTGACCTCCACCCTTCCTGGACGTGGCCGCGGGCACGCGCCTCGGCGCTTCCCCGTGCAGTTGCGCACCCCATATACCCCTGCCGTCCCACACCAAACGGAGGATCCAAGCCTCGGGCTCAGGTCGAGGCCCACCGCAGCGATCGCTCCACGGCGAGGCGCCATCTGGCGTAGCGCTCCTCTGCGTCACCCGAGGGAACGAACTCGCGGTCCAGCCGCCAGTGGTCCGCCACCTCCTCCCGCGAGGACCACACCCCCTCGCCCAGACCGGCCAGGTACGTGGCCCCGAGGGCCGTGGTCTCCCGGATCTCCGGACGCCTGACCGGCACGCCCAGGAGGTCCGCCTGGAACTGCATCAGCAGGTCCATCACGCTGGCGCCGCCGTCGGCCTTCAGCTCGGTGAGGGGGAGGCCGGCGTCCCGGCGCATGGCCTCCACCACGTCCCGGGTCTGGTACGCCATGGCCTCCACGGCGGCTCGGGCCAGGTGGGCGCGGGTGGTCCCCCGCGTCACCCCCACGATGGTCCCGCGCGCGTAGGGGTCCCAGTGCGGGGCGCCCAGCCCCACCAGCGCGGGGACGAAATACACGTCGCCGGTGTCGGGAACCGACGCCGCGAGCGGGCCGATCTCCTCCGACGACGCGATGAGCCCGAGGCCGTCGCGGAGCCACTGCACGGCCGCGCCCGTGACGAAGATCGATCCCTCCAGGGCGTACTCGACGAACCCGTCGCCACCGTAGGCGATGGTGGTGAGCAGCCCGGACTCCGAGGCCGGGGCGCGGTCGCCGGTGTTCATGAGGACGAACGAGCCGGTGCCGTAGGTGTTCTTCGTCGAGCCGGGGGTGAAGCAGGCCTGGCCGAACAGCGCCGCCTGCTGGTCGCCGGCGATCCCGGACACCGGGACCCCGGCGCCGAAGAACCGGTCGGGGGCGGTGACGCCGAACCGGCCGGAGGACGGGCGGACCTCGGGCAGCATGGCTTCCGGGATCCCGAGCCGCTCCAGGATCTCGCCGTCCCACCGAAGCTTTCGGATGTCGTAGAGCATGGTGCGGGAGGCGTTGGTGGCGTCCGTGGCGTGCACGCCGCCGCCGGTGAGCCGGGCCAGGATGTAGGAGTCGACCGTCCCGAACACGGCCCGCCCGCTCTCCGCGGCCACTCGCAGACCCGGCACGTGCTCGAGCAGCCACGCGAGCTTGGTGCCGGAGAAGTATGGGTCGATCACCAGCCCGGTGCGCTCCCGGATCCGGTCCTCCCAGCCCTCCTCGCGGAGCCGGTCGCACAGGTCCGCCGTGCGGCGGTCCTGCCACACGATGGCCGGGTGGACCGGCCGAAGGGTCTCGGGATCCCACGCCACCGTGGTCTCGCGCTGGTTGGTGAGCCCGACGGCGGCCAGGGTGTGCGACTCCACGCCCGCGTGGCTGAGGGCCTCGACGATGCCCTCGCCCATGGCGCGCCACCAGTCGTCCGGGTCGTGCTCCACCCAGCCAGGTCGCGGGAAGGATTGAGGGAACTCGCGATATCCGCGGCCCTTGACGGCACCGCTCTCGTCGACGACGAGCGCGGTGACCCCGGTGGTGCCGGCGTCGATCCCCAGCACGTGGTCCATGGAGGCGAAGCGTAGTGCACGGCGGAGCGATCGCGCCCAGAAGCTGCACGTCGCGGGCCACTCCCGCCCCAGGTGACTCGACTGTCAGGTAGAGGTTGAGGCCTGGCTTCGGAATGGCCCACGCCGGCGTCGAGCCTCGGGTTCAACCCTCGGTCGAGGTCGGGCGTCGAGCCTCCATGGCCCGTTGGTGCAGGGGGAGCAGGGCCTCCAGGACCCGCTGGTTCTCGGGCGTGGGTACGCCCGCTTCCCGCCCGTAGCGGACGACGGCGCCGTTCAGGGCCTCGACCTCCAGCGGCCGGCCCCACTCCAGGTCTCGGAGCATGGAGGACTTGAATTGCGGGTCGAGCTGGGTCCGGGCGTAGGCCATCACGGCGTTGGGCGCCACCGGCGGCACCGCGATGCCGCGGGCCTCCGCCACCGCGGCCACCTCGCGCATGAGCCGCTCCACGAACGAGGCCAGTTCCGCAGACGCCAGCACCTCCCCGATGGGCCGGCCGGCGTACGCGGTGCCGCTCCCCAGCCCGCAGATGATCAGGAGCTTCAGCCACAGGGCCGCCTGCACATCGTCGGTCACCACGACCGGGACGCTGGCCCGCTCCAGGGTGCCCGCCAGGGCCTCGGCGGCGGGCCGCGCGGCGTCCTCGAAGGCCCCGACGGTCACCTCGGCCTGCTGGCCTCGCTGGACCACCACCCCGGGTGACTCCAGGAACGCCTCGATGCGGCTGGCGCCGCCGATCACCACGGCGCCGGGGAACCGGACCTGGAGGAAGGCCTCGTTGTCCACGCCGTTCTGGAGCGAGCAGATGACGGTTCCCTCGCCCACCGCGCCGGCGGCGGCCGCCGCCGCCTCCTCGCTGTCGTAGGTCTTCACCGTGAACAGGACGGCGTCGACCGGGCCGGCCTCGGAGCCGCGCTCGACGGCGTTCGCCTGGGGCAGCCGGAGGTCGCCGAAGTCGCTGCGGACCTCGAGCCCTCGCTGGCGGAGGGCCGCCAGGTTCGCCCCGCGGGCCATGAACCAGACGTCCTCGCCGGCGGCGGCCAGCCGCGCGCCGTAGTACCCGCCGACGCCGCCGGTCCCGACGACCAGGACCTTCACGGCGAGGTGGGGGAGCGCACGAGCGCCAATATACTGGCCGTTGTGGCAGCTCCCGTCGACCTTCGATCCGACACGGTGACGAAGCCCTCCGAGGCCATGCGCCGAGCCATGGCGTCGGCGGAGGTGGGCGACGACTGGTACGGGGACGACCCCACGGTGAACCGGCTCCAGGACCGCGTGGCCGAGCTCACCGGAAAGGAGGCTGCCGCGTACCTCCCCACCGGCACCATGTGCAACCAGGTCGCCATGCACGCGTTCGTGCGCTCCGGCCGGTTCGTGGCCTGCGAGGCCACCGCGCACGTGTGCGGCCCCGAGGCCACCTCCTCCGCGGTGCTCTCCGGCATCGCGTTCCATCGCGTCGCCGCTCCGCGTGGCCAGCTCACCGCCGAGCTCGTAACGCGAGCGCTGGAACCGGATCCATACGACGTCGACGTCGTGGACCTGGTGGCCCTGGAGAACACCCACCAGGTCGGAGGGGGAACGGTCATGCCGGTGGACGAGCTGCGGGCCATCCACAAGGTGGCCGCCGACCGCGGCGTTCCCGTGTACCTCGACGGGGCCCGGATCTTCAACGCCTGCGCGGTGACCGGAGCGGACGTCGCCGACTACGCCGCCGAGACCGACGCGCTGATGTTCTGCCTGTCCAAGGGACTGGGTGCCCCCATCGGCTCGGTGCTGTCGGGCCAGGCCGAGTTCATCCGGGAGGCTCGCCGGCTGAAGATCGCCTTCGGTGGCGCCTGGCGGCAGGCCGGGATCATGGCCGCGGCCGGATTGGTGGCGCTGGAGGATGGCCCGAAGCGACTGCACGAGGACCACGCCCGGGCCCGCCGCCTGGCCGAGGGCGTGGCCGAGGTCCTGCCCGGCTCGCTCGAGCCGGGGGCCGTCGAGAGCAACATGGTGTTCGTGGACGTGTCGGCGGCGGGGCTGGACGTGCTGGACGTCCTGGCGCGCCTCCGGGCCGAGGGCGTCGTGGCCACCATGGTGGCCGGGAAGGTGCGGATGCTGACCCACGTCGACGTGTCGGATGCCGGTGTGGACGCCGCGCTCGCCGCCTGGCGGCGGGTGGTGGCGTCCCTGCAACCGAGGAACGAGGAGCGAGCGTGAAACTGTTCGGTGGACCGAGGTATCCCGAGGACATCGCGAAGCGCGTCCCGCCGGGCCAGCGCCTGGTCAAGGGATGGCCCGTGCTGCACGTCGGACCCATCCCCACGTTCGACGAGGCGGAGTGGGACTTCCAGGTGACCGGGCTGGTGGAGAACCCGTACACGCTGAGCTACGCCGAGCTGAAGGCGCTCCCGAAGGTGACCGTGCAGGCGGACATGCACTGCGTCACCGGATGGACCACGCTCGACAACAGCTGGACCGGCGTGTCGTTCCGGACCCTCGTGGAGAAGGCCGGGGTGAAGCCCGAGGCCAAGTGGGTCATCACGCACTGCGACTACGGGTACACCTCGGACCTGTCGCTCCAGGCCATGACGGATGACGACGTCCTGGTGGCGTGGGCCCACAACGGCGAGCCGCTGGCGCCGGAGCATGGGTTCCCGCTTCGACTGGTCGTTCCCAAGCGCTACGCGTGGAAGAGCGCGAAGTGGCTGCGGGGACTGGAGCTCGTCGACCACAACAAGCGGGGGTTCTGGGAGCTTCGCGGGTACCACATCCACGCCGACCCGTGGCCCGAGGAGCGCTACAGCTACCAGGAGGGCCGCGGGGCCGAGCTGGAACCGTAGTGCGCCGGCTCGCCATCGCTCTGGCGCTCGCGGCTGCGATCCCCGCCCTCTCGATCCGGCCGGCGTGGGCCTGCTCGTGTGCGCAGTCGACGCCCAGGCAGGTCGCGTCTGGAGCCGACGCCGTGTTCACCGGCACGGTCGCGTCCATTCCCCGAGTGACCGGCCAGACCGTGAGCGTCGACTTCGAGGTGGACACCGTGTACAAGGGGCCGCCGGGGCCCCGGCTCACGGTCACCACGAACGCCCAGGGCTCGGCCTGCGGCCTGGTGTTCCGTCCGAACGTCCGGTACACCGTGTTCGCGTTCCGCGATCACGGCCTCGTGTCCGCGAATCTGTGCTCGCCGCCGGTGCGGGGCGCCATCGACCCCGGGCGCTACGGCCTGACCGCGAAGCTGGTCGGGGTCCACGAGCCCGTTTCGCGGTGGCTCGCTGCGCTGTCGCTGATCCCCCTGGCCATCGTCGTGCTTCTGGTGGTCAGGAGCCGGCGACGACCCCGGGTTGGCGGCCCCACGTAGCGCGACGCCAGCGAGAAGGTCACGCCACGCGGCGCCGAACCCACAGCGTGGCCAGGGCGAACAGCGCGACGGCCAGTGCCACGAAGATCCCGGTCTCGATGCCCTGGAACATCCAGAACCGGCTTCCCGGCTGGTACCGGGCGACCACGTGCAGGCCGATGCGATGGATACATTCCCGCAGGGCGGTCGGGTCCGGGAGGTCTCCCTTCCGGGGGACGAGCGCCGGGCATCGTTGACTGAGCAGGTTGAAGTTGAGGGTGCTCCCAGCGCCCATGAACCGGCCCCTTCCGTCCACGGTGGTGGTCGAGAGGATCCAGTCGCCCTGCCCGAATCCTGTTATCCGTTCCAGGAACGGGAAGGATGCGGTCTTGACGGCCGCAAAGTGCGGCCGAAGCCAGATCGCCACCGCCGCCCTGGTGGCGGCGAAGACGGCCACGGTCGCCGCCATGGCCGGCACGACCCGCCGCACGAAGGTCCCGGCGGCCACGCCGAGGGCCAGCGCGAACAGCGCGTAGGCGATGGGAACGATCCCCCGGAGGTCGAACGGGCCGGGGTTCAGCCGATTGTCGGCGGCGATCACCAGGGGCCGGCTCCACCAGGTCAACACCCAGGTCAGCACGGCGACTCCGACGGCCGTCGCCCCCGCCAGCACGGCCAGCTTCACGCCGAGCCACCGCAGACGCGTCACGCCCTGGGTCCAGGCCAGGCGGTGGGTCCCCTGCTCGAACTCTCTGGCCACCAGGGGAGCGCCCCAGAAGAGCCCGATGACCGCCGGCAGGACGAGGAACAGCGGCACCAGGAACTGAAGGTTCGAGTATCGGTCGCCGAACGCGTTCGCGAGGTCGTCGCAGTGCCCACCGGGCAACGCCAGGCACCCGGCCAGACCCGATGAGCGGAACGCGGACGCGATCCCAAATCCCGTCGTCAGCAGGAACGCGAGGAGCAGCGCGAGCAGGCCCGCGCCCGCCACCAGCTGCGCCCGGTGCTGGCGCCACGCCACCCAGATCATCGGGACACCTCCGTTCGGACCGTGGCCAGGCGAGGGGGAGGAAGCGCCGTGGAGTTCGGCTGCCCCAGGTAGGCCAGCACCAGCTCCTCGAGCGTCACGTCCTGGCCGGACCACGTGGGGTCGAGGATCGGGCCGTCTGTCCGTACGAGCATGGTGGTCTGCCGCTCAGTGCGGGTTTCCTCCAGCACCGACGCGACGCCGGCCGGCACGCTCGCTCTCCCATCCGGCGCGGTGATGACGCGGTGGCTCCGCAGGAGGTCCTCGATGTCGCCCGCCGCCTGGGTCCTCGACGCGGAGAGAAGGATCAGGTGGTCGCACACTCGTTCCAGGTCGGCGATCAGGTGCGACGAGAGCACCACGGTGAGGCCGTCCTCGGCGACGCCCTCCATCAGTCCCTGGAGGAACTCCCGCCGGGCCAGGGGATCGAGGCTGGCGAGCGGCTCGTCCAGCAGCAGGACCCGGGGGCGCTTGGCCAGCGCGAGAGCCAGCGCCACCTGGGCCCGCTGGCCGCCCGAGAGATGGCCGACCCGCTGGTCGAGGGGGATGCCCAGGCGGTCGAGCCGCCCGGTGGCCACCTCGCTGTCCCACCGACCGTTGAGGTGCCTGCCGAACTCGAGCATGTCCCGGACGGTGAAGGTCCGGTACAGCGGGACGTCCTGAGCCACGAAGCCGACGAGGGGCAGGAGCTCGCGGTCGCGGGCAGGGGTCCGGCCGAGGACCTCGATGGAGCCCGCGCTCGGCTCGAGTAGCCCCGTGGCCAGGTGCAGGAGGGTGGTCTTGCCGGCCCCGTTCGGGCCCACCAGTGCGGTCACGCGGCCCTCGGGGATCTCGAAGGTACAGTCGCGGAGCCCCCACCGATGCCGGTACCGCTTTCCCAGTCCTGTGGCGACGACGGCGCTCATGCCGATGCCTCCTTCCCGACGTCCCGCAACGTGGTCTCGAACAGCGCGATCACGGAGTCCCGGTCCATCCCGGCCTGGAACGCGGTCTCCAGCCACCGGTCCAGGCTTCGCTGGAGGATCGCCTGCTTGTCGGGCGGCGGCCCTTTCAGCGTCTTCAGCACGAACGTGCCGGCGCCGGGGCGGCCCTCGACCAGGCCTTCCTGCTCCAGCTCCCGGTAGGCCTTGAGGACCGTGTTCGGGTTGATGGCCAGCGAGCCCACGACCTCCTTCACGGTTGGGAGCTGGTCCCCCGGGTGGAGCATCCCGAGTCGGAGCGCGTGCCGTACCTGGTGCACGATCTGGAGGTAGGTCGACACTCCCGAGTGCGGATCGAGCCGGAACTGGATCACGTCGAGGTTCCCCTATTCATCTATGGACATAGTGAAATATAGGGAGTCGCGGATCGACCTGTCAAGAGGGTTCGCGCCGGGAGGCGGCGATCGCGGCCGGCGGATCGGTCAGGCCAAGTATCGCGTCAGGATGTGTTCCGCGGTCCGGGCGGCCAGGGCCTGGGCCGTGAGCGTCGGGTTGGCTCCGCCGACGGTGGGGATGATCGATGAGTCCCCGACGAACAGGCGCTCGACCTCGTGGGCCTCGCCGGTCGCGTCCACCACGCTGGTGGCGGGGTCGTGGCCCATGCGCATGGAGCTCATGATGTGCGTGAGGATCGGCTGGATGTCGGTGCGGTGGACCTCGTGCGCGCCCGCCCCGCGCATGACCTCGGCAGCCTTCCGGGCCAGCAAGTCACGGCGTTCCTTCGTGGCCGGCGTCAGGTGATACCGCACCTTGGGGACGGGGCCATGCTCGTCGGCCGGCCAGTCGTCGGCCAGGGTGACGCCGTTGTCGGCCACGCCCTCGTCGTTCACGGAGATGATGACCGACAGCGTGCGGTGGTACTCGCCGAGGCGGCGCACGGCCTCGGGCCCCCATCCCTTTCCTGCGAAGTCCCAGGGCTCGTCCCCGGTGTCGTCGTCCCACCACCCCCGGCCACCGCCCGCGAGGGCGACCGCGAAGTACTGGGGTCCGAATCCCTGCACGAAGAAGGTCCCGTAGCCGGGGAAGTCGGCGCGGGCCATGGTGACCTGGCCGACGTCCGGATGGACCTCGTGGTCGAAGAACCCGGTGACCAGGTCCTGGGCATGGGTGGTGAGGAACCGGCCGACCGCGCCGCCGCCGTTGGGAAGGCCGGAGTTCAGCCACAGCCGGGGGTTCTCGATCGAGCCGCCCGCCAGGACGACGATGCGGGCCTCGGCCTCGTGCTCGTCGCCGGTGGCGGTGTCGCGCCACCGGACGCCCCGGGCCCGGGCCCGCCCCCGCCCCCGCCCACCGTTCCCCGCCTCCGCGGGTTCGAACAGCACGGCCGTGGCGAAGGCGTTGGGCACGATCTCGCAGTTGCCGGTGGCCATCGCGGCGGGGACGTAACTCACGTTCGTGGCCCGCTTGGCCTTGCGTTCCAGCGGCGCGCCGACCGGGTTCGGGCACCCCTGGAGGCAGTGCCCGCACATCGTGCAGCCGTCCACCTCCGGGTAGCGGAGTGGCACGCCGGGCTCCATCCTCGCGATCGGAAGGATGGCGTTGTGGCACGGGCGCCACATGGGCTCGCCGCAGTCCCTGGTCTCGCTCCGGACCAGCCCGACCTTCTCGCACCCCGCCGCGAACAGGGCGTCCTTCGTGGCGAGTTCGTCCACGAGGCGGACGGGGAGGAACTCCTCGACCCGCTCGTAGTACGGGACGAGCTCCTCGTAGGTGATGGGCCACCTCCCATCCGCGAACGAGGTCGTGTACGCACGGGGCGAGATGCCGTTGTAGTGCAGGGTGGTCCCGCCCACGCCGGCGGACTGGAGCACCAGGCCCGCGCCGTCCCGGCGGCGCATCCAGGGAGGCTTCGAGCGGTCCGCCGGGCCCCACCGGAGGCGCCCGTCCACGATCGAGCTCATCTCGTCCTCGAGCCGGCTGAAGTCTCGGTCCGGGTCGAGCCACGGACCGGCCTCCAGCATCAGGACCCGGACGCCCTGCTCCGCCAGCTCCTTGGCGACCACCGGCCCGCCGCCGCCGGCTCCAACCACGATGACGTCGGGGTTCTCCATCACGTCGTCAGGTCCCGTTCCGGTATTCGGGGTGTCCGTCCGAAGGGCCGTGGAACCCCACCCGATCCCACGACTCCGGCCGCGCGTAGCCCGAACGGCGGGCCGACCACTCCGAGTACACGCCTCCCAGGGTGAATACGAAGAGCGCGTCGAGGGCGTCGCGGATGTCCTGGGCCTCCTCCGCCGACATCTCCCGGAACACGGCCGCGCGCTCCTCGATGGACAGCTCGGCGAAGCGGGCGCCCGGCTTCACACCCGCGGCGTAGGCGTCGAGCAGCGCCGCGGTCATGTCCGAGAAACCGGGCACGTAGCCCTCCACCTGCTGGACGACGTGCTCGTGGGCGCCGATGTCCACCGCGCCCGGCGCATCTGGCGTCCGAGGGCTGATGGCTTCCACCGCGGCGCGGATGGTCTCGACGGTCTCGGGGTCCGCCACGGCACGGATTGGACCACGCGCGCCCGTGCCGTGCCAGTCACCCCGTGACGGCTACCGGACCCCGGCCTCCCGCGCGGCTCCGGGAGACAACCGCCTGAGTGTGGCCAGCAGCCCGTCGATGTCGTCCTCGGTGCTCAGGTAGTTCACGATGCCTGCCCGGAGATAGGTCCGGCCCCGGAGGCGCGTGGTCGAGAGCCAACCCTCGCCGGAGACCTCGAGGGCCCGCTGAAGCCGGTCCTGGTACCGGTCGAGGGCTTCCGGATCCAGCCCGGCGGCCCGGTCGAGTCCGCCCGGAGCGTGCCGGAAGCACACCACGGAGAGCTCGGGCTCCTCCGGCAGCGCCTCGAGGTCGTCGCTTTCCCGACAGCGCCGCGCAAGGTGCGCGGCGAGGTCGATGGTGTGCTCGATCAGGTGGCCGAAGCCTTCCGTGCCGAGGAACTTCCACGAGAACCACAGCTTGAGGCCTCGGAACCGACGGGTCCCCTCCAGCGAGTACCGGTACCAGTCGAGGGGCTTCCCCTCGACGTGGGAGCTCCGGTAGTACTCGGGCGAGCGATGGAAGGTCTGCGACAGATGCTCGCGACGCCTCACCAGCAGGCCCCCGATGTCGTGTGGCTGGAAGAACCACTTGTGTGGGTCGAGGGTGATCGTGTCGGCCAGCTCGAGGTCGCGGACCCGCTCGCGGTCGCGTCCAGACAGCCGGACCGCCCCGCCGTAGGCCGCGTCGACATGGAACCACAGGCCCTCGCGCCGGGCCACCTCGGCCAACTCCCCGACGGGGTCGACCGACCCCGTGTTCGTCGACCCGGCCACGGCCGAGACGGCGAACGGCACGAGCCCTGCCTCCCGGTCCTCCGCGACCGCCCGAGAGACGCTCTCCGCTTGCAGGCGAAACCGCTGGTCGGAGGGGAGCACGCGAAGGGTCTGGTGGGGGAATCCAAGGAGGTCCAGGGCTCGGGCGATCGAGAAATGGGTCTGGTCCGAGGCGTACACCCGGACACGCTCGAGGTCGGCGCCCCGGGGAGGGCCGTCCAGGCCGAGCAGCCCGGGCAGGTGGACGTCGCGAGCGATCGTGAGGGCCATGACGTTGGCCATGACCCCGCCCGAGGTGAGGACGCCGAAGGACCCCGCCCCGTAGCCGACGAGGTCGCACAGCCACCGGACGACCTCCTCCTCCACCAGCGACGCCACCGGGCTGCAGGCCCACAGGTCCACGCCCTGGTTGGTCCACTGGGCGAGGAGCTCTCCCACGATGGAGATCGGGAGCGCCGGAGGGGTGAAGTAGGGGAGTGCCCGAGGGTGGTGGGCGTTCAGCATGTACGGGGCGAGGCGGTGCCGGAACTCCTCCAGGAGCTCCTCGAAGGTGGCGGGAGCATCCGGCGCCATGCCGGGCGCGTCGAGGGGACCGAAGTACGAGCGGCGGCGGGCCGGGTAGGAGTCCGGCCCCACCGCCCGGCGCACTGCCTCGCCGTAGAGGTAGTCGAGAGCGGCCGCCCACGCCCCGCGCCCCAGCCGCTCGAGGACCTCGCGACCGCGCTCGGGCGATCCGAAGTCCAGCAGATCCGGCTGGGGATGCCACCCATACCGCGTCGTCTGGCGCTCGTCTGGAGGGCGTTCCCCTGGCGACACCGGCGTACCGGCGCCGTCAGGCGTTGACATGACGCCGATCCGCGACCTGGAACAGCTCCACGTTGTCCACGACAGCTCCCTATCTCGGCCGGGGTGAAGGGGTCATTGTGCCTGAGCGGACTGGCGATCACCCATTCGGATCAGTGAACGATCGAGAGGTTGCGGCACCCTTCCTGGTCCCGGGCGATCATGTCGTTCGAGCCCGCGCCACCGGCTCCAGACCCGCGAGCTCCCGGAGGGTCTCCACGTCCCGGCGGTGCTGGGCGGCGTCCCCGGGGGTCTCGCACACCACCGCGGAGCGACGCACTGCCGGGTCCGCCAGGATCGCGGCGAAGCCGTTTCGCCCGATCAAGCCCTGGCCGACGTTGTGGTGCCGGTCCCGGCGGGAGCCGCGGGGAAACTTCGCGTCGTTCGCGTGCACCAGGACCAGCGGTCGCACCAGGCCGGTACCGCGGAGCTCCGCGAAGCACTGGCGCACCCCGTCCGGCCGGTCGAGGCCGTAGCCCGCGGCGAACAGGTGGCAGGTGTCCGCGCACAGCCGAAGGCGTTCCCCGCCCTCGACCTCGGCGAACAGGCCAGCCGCCTCCGGGAACGTGCTCGCCACGGCCCCGGAAGAGCCCGCCATGAGCTCCACGAGCAGCGCGGCCCGGCCGGATTCGGGAAGGATCGCCCCCAGCGAGGCCGCGGCCCGCTCCCGGGCCCGGTCCGGCTCGCCCGTCCCTCCGGCGCCGGCGTGCACCACCAGCCCGGCCGCGCCGAGGGCCTCGGCCGCCGCCATGGTGGCCCGGGCCAGGTCCACCGACTTCCCCAGGAATTCCGGGTTCGGCGACGCGATGTTCACCAGATACGGGGCATGCACGAACAACGGACCGAGCCCGGCGTCCCGCCAGGCGGACCGGAACTCCTCGGCGTATCCGGGGTCGATCCGGGGCGGCGCCCAGGCCCGCGGGTTCGAGGCGAACAGCTGGGCCGCGTCCGCGGTCCGTTCCCGCGCCGCCGCGATGGAAGCGAGCAGCCCGCCCCGGGTCGGGAGGTGGGCGCCGATCCTCACGCGCTGCTCACGCGACGTAGATAGCGACCTGCTGGCCTTGCTGGACCGTCTTCCCGGCGCTGGGAAACTGACTCACCACGGTCTTCCCGAGTGAGTTCGGGACGATCACCACCTGTACTTTCAGCCCGAGGTTTTCAAGCTGTGACTTCGCCGTGTCTGTTGCCATCCCGATTACCCTCGGCATGGGAAAGGTTCGCGGCCCGAGCGACACCCACAGTGTCACGTGCGAACCTGCCGAGGCGGTGCCGCCCGAGGGTTCCTGCCGGATGACCCTGCCCGACAGCACGGTCGTCGAGTACAGGTGATGGAGGTCCACCTTGAAACCGGCCGCGACCAGGATGGCCTCGGCGTCGCCGCCGGACTGGCCGGTCACGTCGGGAATGTCGATGGGCTGGGGTCCCTTGCTGACGGTGAGCTTCACCACGCTGCCGTACTGGATCGTCTGGCCCGAGGAGGGGTTCTGGTCGACCACCCGGCCGTCGGGAACCCGATCGTCGAACACCCGAACCACATGGATCTTCAGCCCGGCGTGCACCAGGGCCTTCGCTGCCACGGCAGCCTTCTTCCCTGTGACGGAGGGAACGGTTCGCAGGGGAAGCCCCGCGGACAGGCGCAACACGACCTCCGAGCCCTTCCGAATCTTCGTTCCCGACGCGACACTCTGCCTGACCACATCTCCCGCCGGAACCGTGGTGGACGTGATCGGCTGGCCGAACTGGGCGTGCAGGCCGGCCGACTCGACCCGGCGTTCCGCGATGCCGCGTGAGAGCCGGGCCACGTTGGGCACGTGCGTGTAGTGGGGGACCAGGTACGCCCAGGCCGCCCAGGCCCCCCCGGCCAGGGCCAGCACCAGGGCCAGGGTCGCCAGCAGGCGGAGCCGAACCCGGCGGCGGCGGACCCGCGGCGACAGCGTGCGGGGGATGGTGACGGTGGAAGCCCGATCGTCTCCCGTGGTGGTGGAGGCAGGAAGGTCGCGGACCAGCTGGGCCAGCGGCGGAGCGGCCGGGAGCGACGGAGCCACGGCGTGGAGCTCCCGGCGGAGGTCTTCCGCCGAGGCGGGTCGCCGTTCCCGGTCCTTCTCCGTGGCTCGAAGGATGATGCGATCGAGCGCCTCCGGGACCGCCGGGCTGGTCCGGGACGGCGGGGGCACCGGGTCCTGGAGATGCCGATAGGCGATGGCGAGCGAAGTCTCGCCGGTGAACGGGACCCTGCCGGTGAGCAGCTCGTAGCCCACGATGCCCAGCGCGTACACGTCGGTCCGCGGATCGGCGGGGTTTCCCTGGATCTGCTCCGGCGCGAGGTACTGGACGGTGCCGGTCACCGTCCCCGGGGCCTGGCTCACCCGGGACTCCGCGAAGGCCCGGGCCAGGCCGAAGTCGGCCACCTTCACGGTTCCGTCAGCGGTCACCAGCACGTTCTCGGGCTTCACGTCGCGGTGGACGATGCCGTGGCGGTGGGCGTGGTCGAGGGCAGCCAGCATCTGGTCCATGATCTCCACGGCCTGGGCCGGCGCGAGCCGCTTGTGATGGGACAGCAGGTCGCGGACGTTCCGGCCCCGGACGAACTCCATGACCATGAAGTACGTGCCGCTGGTGGTGGAGCCCCAGTCGTGCACCGCAACGATGTTCGGGTGCGAGAGGAGGGCGGCGGCGCGAGCCTCCCGGCGGAACCGGTCGATGAACCCCGGGTCGCCGGCCAGGTTCCGGTGCAGCACCTTGATGGCCACGTCGCGCCCCAGCACGGAGTCGCGGGCCCGGTACACCTCACCCATACCGCCCGCGGCGATGCGAGCGATAACCTGATACCTGGCGCGAACGGTCGTCTGGCTCATGGTTTCCGTTGGGGGGCCGGCCGGGACGCGACCCCATTGTAGGGGGCAACCGATGGCAGGTTCGGGAACGGATGCCACAAGCTCGACTTCCGAGGCACTTCAGGACGCGTTCGCCCGGATCGAGGCCGCGGTGGACGCCGGCGACACGGACCTCTCCGCGCTCGGGTTCTGGCGCTTGGTCCGTCAGGTGAAGCAGGAGCCCACGCTGGCGACCGACTGGGCCGAGCAGGTCGGGCGCATCGACCGCAAGGCGTTCGAGCAGCGGGTGCGGCCGCGCTTCCCGGTCTGGTTCGGCAACTCGGTCCTGGCCGCCGGGGTGGCCGCCGGCACGGGCGCCATCGCGGTGTCGGTGTGGGCGTCGAGCCCCGTGGTGGCCGGCCTGGCCCTCGTGGCCTCGGCCGGGATCCTGTCGGTCTCCGTCCACGACCTGGGCCACTGGGCGGTCGGGAGGCGCCACGGGATCCGGTTCCTGAGCTACTTCCTGGACGGTCCGTTCCGCATCCAGCCGGGCATCAAGACCGACTACGCCACGTACCTGCGGGCCCGGCCGGAGTCGCGGGCGGCCATGCACGCAGCGGGTGCCATCGCCTCGAAGGTCGCCCCATTCGTCTCCCTCGCGTGCTGGCCGCTGTCCAACGCGCCGGCGTGGGCGGCCTGGGCCACGCTCGGGATCGGTGTGGTGCAGGTGGTCACCGACGTGGTTTGGTCGACCAAGAAGAGCGACTGGAAGAAGGTCCGCCGCGAGCGCCGCCTTGCCGCCGCCGACCGCGCCGCCCGCGAATAGCGACCGGCCTCCAGCTACGGACCGGCCCGGAACACCACCACCTCGCTGAAGGCCAACCCGTCCATCTGGAGCGCGTAGCATCCCGGTGCCCGGAAGAACGTAGTTGCCGCGTAGAGATGCCAGCCCGACGGGCGAAGTCCGGGGTTCAGGTACTCCTGGTTGTTCCTGTTGGGCGAGAGCCGGGCTTGGGTCAGCGCCGGGCTGGCGCCCTCGACGCCCTGGATCCCGCCGAACCGGATGCCGTTCGGTCCGTCGATCTGCGTCCCGCTGACCAGGATGGGACCTGCGGCTCGGGCGGAGAGCCACAGAAAGGTGGTCGGGTGCCACCCCCGGGTCACGGGGATGTCGCCCTTCCAGTGAGCCATTCCGTGATCGACGTAGCCGCTCACGTACACGGGACCGGCGCCTGCGTAGTGGATCCAGTCCTGCCGGGGGACGACCCGGTTGGGGGGGAGGCCGAACTGCGTGGTGATCGGGCAGGGGGCACCCGGGGCGATGGTCGGCAGGTGGAGCGGGCGGGCCAGATGGATCCACACCGGGTTCTGCGATTGAAGGGTCTGCGTCGGCGAAGCGCCAGTGGTCGGGATGGTGGTTGGTCCCGTTGCGGCGGGCGTGGGCCGGGGAGGGGAGCTCGCCGCCTGCACCGCTGCGAACGCTCCGCCGCCCGCGGCCGAGAGCGCGAGGAGTGTAACGCTCACCGTGAGCGCGATCCGCCTCCGGGCCCGCTGGAGCATCTCCGTGGGAACCGTTCGAACCGGCGGGACCTCCTCACCGATGTCGTGCAGGATCCGTTCGAGATCAGTCTTCATCGCCCTCACTCCCCATCTGGCCGCGAAGCGCCTCCAGGCCTCGAAATACCAACGAGCGAACCGTGGCCCGCCGGCAGCGCAGGACGTCCGCGATCTCCCCGTCGGGTAGCCCCGCGTAGAACCGCAGGACCAGCGCCGCTCGCTGCCGCTCCGGCAGCCCCAGCAGTGCCTGCCGGACGGCCTCCCGAAGCGCGACGTCCGGGTCGGGTTCTCCCTCCACGCCTGCCGCCGGCTGCCGCTCCAGGTACGCGCGCTCCACCCGGGCGTGCCGGAAGTGCATTCGCGACAGGTTGACCACGGTTCGGCGGAGGTAGGCCTCGAAGGCCGCTGGATCCCGGATGTGCCGGAGCCGCCCGGCCAGCCTCACGAAGGCGTCCTGCACCAGGTCCTCGGCCAGGGAGCGATCGCCGGTCAACAGATAGGCGAGCCGGATGGCGCCGTCAGCGTGCCGGAGGTACAGCTCGGCCAGGCGGCCCCCGGTGGAGGGACCGGCGACCGGCGACCCGGTCCGGACGGCCGGCTGCTTCACACCACTAGTGTAATGCCTCGCAAATAGCTTGACAGAGGGAGACGCGGGAGGTAGCCTCCCGTCGTGTGGCATCCTGCCGCTGCGGTGGCGATCTCCGAGGGGGACCGGGCGCTCCTGGAGCGATGGGTGA
>JALYLZ010000143.1 GCA_030774015.1 Actinomycetota bacterium
GCTGACGCTCGTCCAGGTGAGGGGCCAGTACCTTTACCATCTCGCCCACGGCCAGCTCGGGTGCCGCCACGCGGACAGGCTACACCGGAATCACCTAACACTCAGCTTATTCCGTTCCGATCCCTTACCTGCGGGCCGCGGCTCGATCGAGGTCGTCCAGCTGCCGGCTGACCCACCGGGCCGGGGTGTTGCGGCGCACCACTGCCCGCAGCGCCCGGGCTCGGCGGGAACGTTCCTCCTCGGGCATCGACAGAGCGGTGTGCAGGGCTCGGGCCGTCTCGCCGACGTCGAAGGGGTTGACGCCGATGGTGTGCCGTCCCAGGAGCGAGAACGCCCCCGCGTTCCGGGACAGGATCACCGCACCCGCATTCCGGTTCACCACCGGACCCTCCATGGCCACCAGGTTCATGCCGTCGAACACCGGGTTGACCATCAGCACGTCGTACAGGCCGTAGGCTGCGACGGCGCGGGGAAAGTCGTCCTGCACGGCGACCTCGATCGGCGGCGGGCCTTCCCAGGCGAGCTCCCCGTTGATCCGCTCCGCCGTCCGCAGGCACTCCTGCGTGTAGTCGCGGTACTCGGGGAGGTCGATCCGGGATGGATTCAGCAGGGCGAGGAACCGCACCCGGCCGAGCCACGAGGGGTGCTCGCGCAGGAACGCCTCGAACGCCAGGAACCCGCGGACGATGTTCTTGGTCAGCTCCGTCCGGTCGACCCGGAGGACCAGCTTCGCGTCGCCGCGCCACCGCAGCAGCTCGCGCCGGGCCGCCCGGACCTCCGGCGCCGACGCGGACGCCCGCAGGGACTCGGCATCGATCCCGATGGGGTGGATCCGCACGT
Source organism: Actinomycetota bacterium (assembly GCA_030774015.1). Lineage (NCBI taxonomy): Bacteria > Bacillati > Actinomycetota > Actinomycetota bacterium. The sequence continues at coordinate 841 of JALYLZ010000143.1, forward strand.
ACGTTCGTCGTCCCTCCAGCTCCACCCGCGACCGGCGCAGGTCCACCGACGCCCCGGGGAGCTCCCGGCAGGCCAGCAGGAAGTTCTGGGCCCACGTCTGCGAGTGGAAGCCCAGGATGTCCGCCGCCAGGAGGCCTCGCAGGATCGCCTCTGTCATGGCGCGGGGCAGGATGGAGAAGTAGCTGGGTCCGGCGAAGGGCGTGTGCGAGAAGTGGGCGATGAGCGCATCCGGGAGACGCTCGCGGAGCAGCCCCGGGACCAGGCTGAGGTGGTAGTCCTGGACCAGGTAGGCGGGCGGCCGGCCCAGGCCAGTCCCTTCCGCGGCAAGGGCGTCGGCGAAGGCCCGGTTCACCTCGACGTAGTCCTCCCACGCCCGCTGGGTGTCGCGATCGAAGCGCGGTGTGTAGGCGACGTCGAACAGGAAGTGATGCACGAACCACAGCACGCGGTTCGAGATCACGTCGTAGAAGTTCGCAAAGGTCGCCGGGTCGATCGTGAGGTAGCGGACGCTGTACTTGGCGTCCTCGGTCAGGACCTCGATGTGGCCGTCCGTCGACGCCTCGGCGGCGATGCGATCGCCCTCGGTCATGGCGGACGCCACCCACAGGCCGCCGGTGGCGTCGAGGGACCCGGTGAGCGCCGTCACCAGCCCCCCCACGCCGCGGCGCTGGATCGGCTCTCCGGTCGGGTCGAGGTCGTGGGACACCGGGCCGCGGTTGGAGGCGATCACCAGCGGGCGACCGTCGGCCAGCCCCCGGCCGGCATGCGGTTCGCCTCCGGGCGCCGTTCGATCTGCGGACACGGGGTCCGTCGGCGGCATCGCTTCGAGTCTACCCACCTCTCCCGTGCGGGCGGATCGGGGTGAGGGCGTGCCGGCCGGTATGGGGTGCGAGGGCCCAGGGCGCAGATCGGGTCAGGGTGCAGGGGGTTGTCTCGTGGGTATACAGGGAGCCCGGGAACGGCCCGGGTCGCCGCCCCATCCGAGGACCGGGGAACCATCCCGGGCGTGTCGGAGGCCGGCGTATGATCGCGCGGAGCGCGCCGCCTGGGGCGGTGCGCTTCCCGCCTGGCGGTCCGAACAGCGGGCCCGAGCCGAGGGACGGAGCGTGGAACGCCCCCGAGAGCCCGAAGGATCACCACCGGCCCGCGAGTCGCTCCGCCGTGTCGACCCCTCTGAGGGCTCGAACGCGGGTTCTCCGGAGGGGCCCCCGCAGCGTGCGAGCGGCCCCGAGCGGCCAGTGGGCCCCGAGCGGCCCGAACGGCCCCAGCGGCCCGAGGGGCGCGAGGGGCGCGAGCCCATCCTGTCCAGCACCCTGATCGCTCGTGCGGCTCGCGTCGCCATCGTGTCCTGGGCCCTGGTGGGCCTGGCCATCCTGGTCTACCTCATCGGGCGGTTCGTGCTGTACCCCATCCGGATCATCTTCCCGCCGCTCGTGCTGGCGGTGGTGCTCGTGTACCTGCTGAACCCCCTGGTCGGCCTGCTGGAGCGCCGCGGCCTGAAGCGGCTGTGGGCGACCCTGGTCACGTACCTGGTCTTCCTGACGGTGATGGGGTTCGTGCTGGCATACCTCATCCCCGTGGTCTCGCACCAGGTCACCGCGTTCGCCAAGAGCATCCCCGGGCTGCTGCAACGGGCCGAGAACTCGCTGGCCGACTTCGCCCGGCGGCTCGGCCTGCACGTGAAGGCGTCCGACCTGGTCTCCACGTTCCAGCGCCAGGGGGGCGTGGGGAAGTTCATCGGCCGGATCAGCTCGCTCACCGGGCAGGTGCTGCACGTGGCCCTCATCCTGGTGCTGGGCCCCGTGCTGGCGTTCTACCTGCTGGTGGACCTACCGAACCTCCGGCGGTCGGCGCAGGCGGCCATCCCGGCCCGCCGTCGGGGCGAGGTCCACGAGGTCGCCACGAAGCTCACGGTGGCCGTGGGCGGCTACTTCCGGGGCCAGCTCCTGGTGGCCCTGTTCGTCGGCATCGCGTCGATGTTCGGGCTGTGGGTGATCGGGCTGCCGTACTGGGCCCCGGTGGGACTCATCGCGGGCCTGTTCAACCTGATCCCGCTGATCGGTCCGTTCATCGGAGCCATCCCCGCGCTGTTCATCGCGTTCACCACCCCCGAGCCGGCCTCCGGGCTGCTGCATCCGCGTCCCGGGTGGCCGCTCGCCGTGGCGGCGTCCGTCGTGCTGCTGGTGGTCCAGCAGATCGACAACCACGTGATCAGCCCGCGGGTGGTGACGCGCACCGTGCGGCTGCACCCGCTCACCGTGATGCTGTCGCTGCTGGCGGCGGGAGCCGTCCTCGGCCTGTGGGGGATGCTGCTGGTCATCCCGGTGGTCGCCGCGGCGAAGATCCTGATCATCCACTACTGGGACACCCGGATGGTGTGGCCGCCGCGGGGGGCCTCGCCGCCGCCGGCCGGGCAGGAACCGGCCGCCGACGAGGCGGGAGCGGCGGCCCCTCCGGCGCCTCCCGACGCTCGCCCGGAGCCATCGGAAGGGCAGCCGGACGAGGGGGGGGAAGCTCCTGGCGGGTGGCGCGCCAGGCGCTCCAGGAAGAGCCGCCGGGAATCCGCCGCGCGCCGGACGACGTAGGTTCGGCGGCTCGACCCGGGTCGGACGACCGCCGGGTCGCCTACTCGAGGCCGAGCCCGAGCACCGCCGCCACCGCCTCCGCGAACCCGTCGCCCACCGGCGACCGCGTGGCGTAGACGTTGTCCATGCCGTCGGCCGCGGCCCCGATTGTGTCCACGCCGTTGGCCACCAGAAAGAACGCGCCGGTCTCGCTCGCCATCGAGAGGTCCGATAGCGAGTCGCCCACGGCGGCCGCCTCGGAGGCGGCCAGCCCTCGCCGCTCCCGGTGCAGACGGACCGCGCTCGCCTTGTTCACGCCCCTGGGGACGAGGTGGTACGCGCGGACCTCCGGGACGTCCAGCGACGGGTAGGTCCTGCGGATGACGCCGTTGTCCAGCACCTCCAGCCAGCGGTACCTCGCGTCCTCCAGCGCCCCGGTCGCCTCGGCGGGGTCGAGCAACCCGCGGAGCAGCATCGTGGCCTCCCGGTCCTGGAACGCCCACGGCGTGTGCGGCTCCACCCGGCCCGCGTACCGGTCCAGCAGGAACGCGCCTGCTCCGGACCGGGCCATGGCGTCGAACGGCCTCCCCGGGCCCCGGAACGCGCCGAAGCTCGGGAGGGCCTCCTCCGCAGACGGGTCGGTCCGCAGCACCACGAACGCGCCGAGCTCGGCCACGTAGGCGCCGGCGCCCATCACCCGGGCCGCCTCGCGCATCTGGTCGCGGGTCCGCCCGGACACGAGGACGAGCTCCACGCCTGCCCGGTGCAGCTCGCCGACGGCCCGGGCGGCCCGGTCGGAGGTCCCGCTCGGCGTGGCGAACATGGAGCCACCGGGGCCGACCAGCGTTCCGTCGAGGTCGACGTACAGGGCTCGGATCGCCCCCCCCGGCGGCCGGTCGTTCGGGAGCCGCTTCACGCCCCGCCTTCCAGGCGCGGCGGCGGCATAAGGGCTGGCGTGTTGGGAAAGGGCACTCCGCGCTGGCCGAACGGGTCCGAGGGGCCGATGGAGGGGGTCGGGGCGGTCAACCGGCCGATGATACCCCTCCGGCCTGACCCGCCGTTCGCCTGTTCGGGCCTCCGAGATTGTGCGAAACTACGGGCACGCAGCGCCGACGGACCGGGTGACCCCATGTTCAAGGTCTCGCAGAAGACCGAGTACGCGCTTCGAGCCATGATCGAGCTCGCGCTTCGCCGTGGCTCGGGGCTCGTTTCCGCGCGCGAGATCGCCGAGGCCCAGGCCATCCCGGTCCGTTTCCTGGAGCAGCAACTGGGCGCCCTGCACAAGGCGGGGCTGGTGGAGAGCTTCCGGGGCGCCGGAGGTGGCTGCCGACTGTCCCGCGAGCCCGAGGACATCCGGGTGGCGGACATCGTCGACGCGATCGAGGGCCCGCTGTACCCGATGTTCTGCCTCGACCCGTCGGACCACACGTGCATCCAGGATGCCCGGTGCGGCCTCCAGGAGCTGTGGGGCGACGTCCGAGTGGCCGTCCGCGGGGTGTTCGAGCAGACCACGCTGGCCCAGATGGAGGAGCGACACCGCCGTCGGGTCGTCACCCAGGCGCCCGTGTGGGCGCCCAGCGAGCTGACCCGCCCCCGCACCTAGGGATCGCTCTTCGCTCCCCACTCCGGGGCCGCATCGCGTACACCCGCACGTCGTGGAACCGTTCCCCGACCCGCTCGAACTCTCGAAGGGTCCCCTCCATCCGGTAGCCGAGGCGTTCCGCGACGGCGCAGCGCTCCCGGTTCGCGTCCACCAGGCCGAAGACGGCCCTCGGCGGGGCGTTCCTCCAGCAGGCGGACCTCGACCTCGTCGTCGACCCGAAGCGCGAACATGGCCCGGTCAGCGGGGACGCAGCACGGCTCGGGCCGGGGCACCGTCGCCGCCCGCGATCAGCAACGGCAGGCACGTGAGCCGGTACTCCCCCGGGTCCACGGCCGCGAGGTCGAGCCCCTCCAGGATGATCACGCCCGCTTCGAGCAGCGTGTGGTGGACCGGGTAGGTTCCTTCGGGGCTGGACTCGATGGACAGGAAGTCGATCCCCACCAGGCGGATCCCCCGCTCCACCACCCAGCGGGCGGCGTCCGCCGACAGGCAGCCGAAGTGCTCCGGGAACTCCACCGGCCGCCGGGACCACAGGCGGGAGTTCGGCGTCTTGATCAGCAGGCGGGCGGCGCCGTCGGGGATGGCCAGCGCCTCGAGGTCCCGGCGCGGGATCGGGCCGTCGGCCTCGGGAAGCTCCACCACCAGCGCGTCTCCGACCAGGACGTCGAGCGAGAGCTGGTCGGCGGTGGCGCCGCCTTCCACGAAGTGCACCGGCGGATCGACGTGGGTCCCGGTGTGCGACCCCAGCCGCAGCTGGGAGACGTTGGCCGGGTCGCCGTCGGCGATGCGGGAGGCGGGCAGGATCTCGATTCCCGGGTCGCCGGGCCACGTCAGCAGGTCAGGGCCGATGGGGAGCGAGACGTCGATGAGCTCGGTCACGCCGCCACTCCTGCGTCAGGCTCTCTCACCGGCTCGCCTTCCAGCCGCGGAACGCCTGGAGCAGCGCGTCGCGCGCGTCCGTCGGGATGGCCTCCTCGGACAGCGAGCCCACCAGGCGGATGGTCTGCCGCATCTCCTCCAGGTAGGCGGTGCACCCGTCGCACACCGCGACGTGGCCCTCGAACCGCGCCCGATCCGGCGGCGGGAGGCTGCCCTCCAGGTACTCGGTCACGAGCTCGGTCAGCTCCATGCATGTCAGCTCCGGCGTGCTCATGTCTCGACCCCTGGGGTTGCGGCCAGCCCACCCGGCCCGTCCTCGCCACGGCCCAGATAGCGCTCCAGGGCGCGACGGACCCGGCCGCGGGCGCGGTGCAGGATCACCCGCTGATTGGTCTCCGACAGCTCCAGCACGTTACAGACCTCGGCGGAGCTGAGCCCCTCGACGTCACGCATCGCGATGACCTGTCGCTGGACCGGGGGCAGCGAGTCGATGGCCACCCGGACGCGGGCCAGGGTCTCCGCAGACAGCAGCTGGTCCTCCGGGACGCGGTCCCAGGAGCGAGGCGGGAGGGTCCAGCCTCCCGGGTACCGGGCTTCCGGGCCGGCGAACCGCCTGGGATCGACCGTGGGCTCGTCGCGCTCGTCTCCCGGTTCCAGGAACGACGACACCGGGATGCTCCGGCCCTCCCGGACCGCTCGCTTCTTGGCCGTGTTCGAGAGGATCCGGAAGATCCACGTCTTCAGGGAGGAGCGGCCCTCGAAGCGGTCCAGGCCGTTCAGGACGCCCAGCCACGTCTCCTGCACGACCTCCTCCGCCACGGCGCGGGTGCTGACCCAGGTCATGGCGACCCGGAGCATGGAGCCGCCGTGGCGGTCCACGAGCGCGGCGAACGCGGCCTCGTCGCCGCCGCGGAGGGCGGCCAGGAGGCGCTGCTCGTCCGGCGGCTGGACGGTGGTGGCCTCGCCGGGCCCGGAGGCGCTTTCGGTCATCGGTCTATCCTCGTGCCTCGACGTGCGGACATGATGATGGCAGGGAAGGAGTCGAGGTGGCCGAGATACAGGTCTACGGGGCGAGCTGGTGCCCCGATTGCCTGCGGGCGAAGAAGTTCCTGACCGAGCAGCGGGTGCCGTTCGACTGGTTCGACATCGAACGGAACCCGCGCCTGGTTCGCATCGTGGAAGAGAAAAACGACGGCAAGCACGTCATCCCGACCGTCGTGTTCGCCGACGGCTCGCACCTGTCCGAGCCCACCAACGAGGAGCTCGCAGACAGGCTCGGGCTGGTCCGGACCGCGGCGCAGCACCTGTACGACCTGGTCATCGTGGGCGGTGGGCCGGCGGGGCTGACCACGGCCATCTATGCGGCCCGGGAGAACATCGAGACCATGGTCGTCGAACGTTCCGGGCTGGGCGGCCAGGCCGGGATCACCAACCAGGTGGAGAACTACCCGGGGTTCCCCGACGGGGTGGGGGGAGGCGAGCTGGCCGACCGGTTCGTCGACCAGGCACGACGATACGGCGTGGAGCTGCTCCAGGCGGTGGGGGTGGCCAAGGTGGAGCGGGATCCCGACGGCGTGGTGGTGGTGCAGACGAGGGCGGGCGAGCACTACCACGCTCGCGCGGTGCTCGTGGCCACGGGTTCCTCGTACCGGCGGCTCATGGTGCCCGGCGAGGAGGAGCTGATCGGGGGCGGCATCCACTTCTGCGCCACCTGCGACGGCCCGTTCTACCGGGGCGCGTCGGAGCTGGTGGTGGTGGGCGGGGGGAACAGCGGCCTGGAGGAAGGGCTGTTCCTGACGGAGTTCGCCGAGATGGTCACGGTCGTGGAGTTCAACCCGGCCCTCAAGGCCAGCGGGCTGCTCCAGGACAAGGTGCTGGAGGACCCCAAGATGCGGGTCCTCACGAACCACCGGGTCACAGAGTTCCGGGCGTCGCCGGAAGGGAAGCTGGACGCCGTCATGGTGGAGGACCGCGCCTCCGGTGTCGCTCAGGAGCTTCGGCCTGCCGCCGTGTTCGTGTTCATCGGGCTCGACCCGAACACGGCGTTCCTGAAGGGGACCGTCGACCTCGATCCGGAGGGCTTCGTGGTCACCGACCGGACGCTGTCCACGAGCGTGCCCGGGGTGTTCGCGGCCGGCGACGTCCGAGCCGGCTCGACCAAGCAGCTGGCCTCGGCGGTGGGGGAGGGCGCGGCCGCAGCCCTGTCGATCCGCGCCTACCTCGAATCTGTGCGATGACGGAGAAGGTGTCCCCGGGCGCTGTGCCGGCTTCGGCGGTCGCAGGGACGCTCCCGGATCTGCTCGGCATCGAGTTCGAGGAGATCGTGCGGGGATCGGTCACCGCCCGCCTGGAGCTTCGTCCGGACCACATGGCGCCGAACGGGTTCCTCCACGCGGGAACGGTGGTGGCGCTGGCCGACTCGGCCTGCGGGTTCGGCTCAGCGGCGTCGCTGCCGGACGGCGCCGTCGGGTTCACCACCATCGAGCTGAAGGCGAACTTCACCGGCACGGCTCGGGAGGGGCAGATCCGGTGCGTGGCCACGATGGCCCACGAGGGACGGACCACCCAGGTGTGGGACGCCGTGGTCACCGGGGCCTCGGGCAAGACGCTCGCCATGTTCCGGTGCACGCAGCTCGTGCTGTATCCGCGGGAAAGAGGGCGCGCTCGCCTGGCCTAGAATCGCGTTCATGGTTCGTCGGTTCCTGGCGACACGACGGGGTCTCCTGCTCGTCCTCGCCCTGGAGGCGATGGTGCTGTTGGTGATCCTCCCGAGGGTCCTGAAGCATCTCCCAGTTGCCATATACCTGGTCGCGTTGTGGGGACTCGCCACCGCCCTCTACTTCAGCAACTACCGAATGTGGCGCCGGCTTCAGCGTTCGCCTCAGCCTCGCCGCTCGAACTGACGCCCCTCCCTCTTCGCCGGGCCGGAGTGGGTTCCTAGGTCGACGGGGCCACGGACTCCACGTCGAAGTCCGGCCGCGACGTGGAGCGCCCTGCCTGGGCGGGCGTCCGGGCCTGGACCGCTCGCAGCACGCGCTGGAACACCTCGTCCTCCGAGCCCTCGCCGTCGACCGTGATGAGCTGGCGGCCGTAGTGCGCCCGCAGCATCGGCGCTTCCCGTTGGTACTCCTCGAGCCGGTGCAGGAACACCTCCGGCCGGTCGTCGGCCCGCTTCTCGAACTGGGAGCGCAGCACCATCCGCGCGGCGAGCGTTCCGGGGTCCACGGTGATCTCGACCACCGCCTCCACCGGCCACCCCCGGGCCTCCAGCACCTCGTCGAGCCACCGCGCTTGCGTGGCCGTCCGCGGGAAGCCGTCGAGGACGAACCCGCCGTGCAGGGCCGGGACCACCAGCGTCTCCACCAAGTCGTCCGGCACGAGCCTCCCGTGCGACAGGAGCTCCGCCAGGCCGTACGGGTCGCCCTCGGCGACGGAGCGCCGGAGGAGCTGGCCGGCGGAGACGTGTGGGACCTGGAGGGCCGCGGCGAGCAGGATGCCCTGGGTCCCCTTCCCGGACGCCGGAGGACCCAGCATGACGATGCGGCGGAGGGCGTGGGGGGGTTCCACGGAGGCAGTCTCACGGAGGCGGCGCCGCAGGGCAACCGAGGGCCGGTCAGTCGCCGAACAGACCGGCCAGGTACGAGTCCACCAGCGCAGGCGTTCCCGCCCGTGCGGTCCGTTTCCCGCTGCCCGTTTCCCGCTGCCCGGCGTCCGCCGGAACCGTCCGTTCCTCGAACAGCTGCCGGACCTCGCCGTCCAGGAACCGGCTGAGCTGCGCGTAGCTGTGCGCGTCGTCCAGGCCCCGGGGCCGGCGGTAGTAGCGGAGCGGGAAGTACACGTACAGCGAGTCGCGGGCTCGGGTCAGCGCGACGTACAGCAGCCGGCGTTCCTCTTCGATGGTCTCGGCGTCGCCGGTGGCCATGTCCGAGGGGATCATGCCGTCGGCGGCGTGGATCACGTGCACCACGTCCCACTCGCCGCCCTTCGCGGAGTGGATGGTCGACAGGATCACGTAGTCCTCGTCGAGGAGCGGGGGCCCGGCCAGGTCGCCGGTCGATGCGGGCGGGTCGAGGGTCAGTTCGGCCAGGAACCGGCCCCGGTCCGAGTACCCCGACGCCAGGTGGGCCAACTGTTCGAGATCGCGGATGCGGGCGGTGGCGCTCTCGTAACGGCGCTCCACGACGGGATCCAGGAACCGGCGGAGCCGGTCGATCTGCGGCGACGGCGCGAGGCCCTCGTCGCCGCTGCCACCGGGACGGCAATCGGCCAGCGCGCCGCGAAGCTCCTGGAAGTCGCGGGCGGCATCCGGCGGGATGGTGAGGTCCTGCGGCTTGGTGACGAAGCGCGTCAGGGGATCGGGGGTGGGGGTTCCGGTGGAACGGAGTCCGAGCTCTTCCAGCAGCACTCGGGCTCGCCCTGGCCCCACACCCTCCAGGAGCTGGAGCACCCGGAACCAGCTCACCTCGTCCCGCGGGTTCTCCAGGATCCGCAGCAACGACAGGGCGTCCTTCACGTGCGCGGCCTCCATGAACTTCAGGCCCCCGTACTTCACGAAGGGGATGTTCCGGCGGGCCAGCTCGACCTCCAGGAGGTCGCTGTGGTGGCCCGTCCTGAACAGCACCACCTGGTGTCTGAGCGGAGTGCCCCGCTCGCGGTGCTCGAGCAGCAGGCGGCAGACCTCGTCGCTCTGCTCGGCCTCGTCGAGACAGGTCATCAGGACCGGGCGGGCGCCACCCGCGCGCTCCGTCCACAAGGTCTTCTCGTGGCGGCTGGCCGACCGGGCGATCAGGGCGTTCGAGGCCGCCAGGATCGGTCCCGTCGAGCGGTAGTTCTGCTCCAGCCGGACCACCCGTGCCCCGGCGAAGCGGTCCGGGAACTCCAGGATGTTGCGCACGGTGGCGGCCCGGAACGAGTAGATGGCCTGCGCGTCGTCTCCCACCACCACGACGTTGCGCGTCCCCGCGTAGAGCCCTTCCAGGACATCGGCCTGGAGCGCGTTGGTGTCCTGGTACTCGTCCACCAGCACGTGGTCGAAGCGGCGCAGGACCGGCGGGGCTGAGGCGGGGTCGGCCACGAGAGCCTTCCAGTACAGCAGGAGGTCGTCGTAGTCCAGGACGTGCTGGTCCCGCTTGCGCTGCGCGTAGCGCACGAAGATGGCGCGGATGCCCTCCGCCTCCTCGGCGCACCAGGGGAAGTCACGCTTCAGGACGTCGAGGAGCTTGGAGCCGGCGTTGACGGTCCGGGAGTGGATCGCCGCCAGGGTCTCCTTCCGGGGGAACCGCCGCTCCAGGGTGTCCAGGCCGAGCTCGCCCCGGATCAGGTTCATCAGGTCGGCGGTGTCCGACTGGTCCATCACCGTGAAGTCGGGGGGCAGGCCGAGCGAGCGGCCGTGCAGCCGGAGCAGCCGGTTGGCCACGGCATGGAACGTTCCGCCCCACACCCGCCCGCCGACCTCGCGGCCGGTCAGCCGGCCGGCCCGGCCCAGCATCTCCCGCGCGGCCCGGCGGGTGAACGTGAGGAGCAGGATCCGTTCGGGGCGGACTCCCCGCCGGATCAGGTGGGCCACCCGGCACGCCAGGGTCCACGTCTTCCCGGTCCCGGCGCCGGCCACGACCAGCAGCGGCCCGTCGCCGTGCGTCACCGCGTCGTGCTGGGCCGGGTTGAGCGTCTGGAGCCAGTCCGTTTGTGTCATCGCCCCCTGCCAAACTTCGAACACACGTTCGAGAGTGTACGGAGGTGATGGCACGGAGGAAAGCACCCCGTCCGGAAATGGTGGCTCCATGAACGCTTGACCTTCCTTCCCGGCTCGGCGTATGAACGACGCATTCCGCCCGATTCGTCACCGTCGAGTCGTTTGTGAGTGAGGAGGAAGGTCCATGCCCGGCAAGCCACCCACAGCTCCAGCCCATTCGCCGCCGCCAGGACGCTCGGGGTGGTCGCACGGCTTGGCCAGCGGGTTCGGCCGCGCTACCGCCAGTGTGGTCGCCGCCGTGGTCGCCGCGGCGCTGACCCTGGCGCTCGCCCTGCCGGCCGGGACGGCGTGGGCAGCCTTCCCCGGGGTGAACGCCCAGATCGCGTTCACTACCGACCGGGACGGGAACCAGGAGATCTACGGGATGAGCTTCGACGGCACCGGGCAGACCAACCTGACCAGCAACGCCGCCGCCGACTACCAGGCCGCGTTCTCGCCCGACGGCTCGACGATCGCGTTCGTCTCGGAGCGGGACGGCAATCCCGAGATCTACACCATGAAGGCCGACGGCACGGGCCTACTGCGGCTCACCGACGACCCGGCCGCGGACACGGACCCGGCGTGGTCGGCCAACGGGACGCGAATCTATTTCGCCTCCGATCGGGGCGGCAACCAGGACGTCTACTCGATGGCCGCGGACGGGTCGGGCGTGCTGCGCCTGACCGACGACCCGGGCAAGGACTACGGGCCGGTGGGGTCGCCCGACGGGAAGTCGATCGCGTTCGTCTCGGAGCGGGACGCCAACCCCGAGATCTACACGATGGCGCCGGACGGCACGGGACAGAAGCGGCTCACCAACAACCAGGCCACCGACACCCACCCGGACTGGGCACCCGATGGGCAGAGCCTGGTGTTCGCGACGGACCGGGACGCGAACTTCGAGGTCTACTCGATGAAGGTGGACGGTTCTACTCCGACCAACCTGACCAACAGCAGCACGTCGGCCGACACCAACCCGGTTTATGCCCCCGGCGGGAACTGGATCCTGTTCGACAGCGACCGCACCAAGAACGTGGACGTGTGGGCGCTGCCCGTGCAGAAGGTGCGGTCTGGACCATCCGCTCCTGCCCGGGAGGGCGGGGGGCCGCAGCCCATCGATCTCACTAAGGGCCCCAAGAGCCTCGACAGCGACGCGACCCAGGGCGCCTGGACTCCCGTGGCCGTCCTGGACCAGGACCTGAAGGAGGCCATCGCCGGCCTGGGCTCGGCCCCGCACAAGAAGACCATCGCCCGGGTGCATGGCATCCAGGCGGACCTCTCGGCCGTCATCGGCGGCTTCCCGGACGTCGGGGGCGTGGGGTTCGGCAAGCTCTTCGGCCAGCTCAACGGGCTCAGCAGTTCCCTCAACGCGGTGGTGAAGTCCAAGGACCCGCTGGGCAAGGCCAAGACCAAGACCAAGGCGCGCCTCCAGCACGCCCTGGCGGCGGCGAAGGCGCTGGCAGCGGAGGACGGCCTGGGCTCGGACGCCACCGCGAAGTTCCAGAACATCGCGGGGACCCTGGACAAGACCATCGCGAACCTCGACAAGGGGACGCTGAAGATTCGGAGCTTCCTTGGAACCGTGCACGACCTCCGGAACTCGTTCCAGGACGCGCTCGCCCTTCTCCCCAAGGTTCAGGGGGCAGCCTTCAACGCGGTGTTCGGGAGCCTTGGGGGACTGAACAAGGCTGTCCACCAGGCACTCGCCGTGCACACGAAGGACAAGAAGTTCGTGGACAAGCTGAAGGCCGATCTCGGCACGGCGCTGTCGATCGAGCAGCGCTTCCAAGGCCAGCTGAACAGCGCGAACAGGCCGTAGCGCAGGCGGACGAGCCTGGCCGCGGGCGGCGGCCGGGGGCCTGGACGGTCTCCGGTGGCGTCGCTACGCTGGGCTGGCCATGGGAAGGGGGCCCGGTCGAGGGGCGAAGCCGGTGCTTCGCGTGCTGCGCTTCCTCCTCTTCCCCGCGATCGTCGTCGCCGTCTTCGTCGGCGTCCTGCCGCGCATCGCCGACCTCGACAAGGTGTGGTCGGCGATCGGCTCCATGACGTCCGCCCAGTACGCGATCCTGGCCGTCCTGGCGGTATGGAACGTCCTCACGTATTGGCCGATGCTGGTCGCGGCCATGCCCGGACTGACGCTGGCGCAGGCCGCGGTGGTCTGCCAGTCCTCCACCACCGTGGCCATGACGGTGCCCGGCGGCGGCGCCCTGGCCGTGGGCGTGTCCTACGCCATGTACTCGTCGTGGGGGTTCCGGAAATCGCAGATCGCCATGTCGGCGTTCGCCACCTTCATCGCGAACATGTCGTTCAAGCTGGCCCTCCCCGTGGTGTCCCTGGCGCTGCTGGCGGCCAACGGCGACCCCGAGGCCGGCCTGGTGGGGACGGCGATCCTGGGCGTCGCGGCGATGATCGGCCTGATCGGCGTGCTGGCGGCGATGCTTCGCCGGGAGTCCGTGGCCCGAGGGACCGGCGAGGCCCTGGGCCGCCTGGCCTCACGGCTGCGCCGGCCGGCGAGCAGCACCGCCGCCAAGAATTGGGGCGAGGTCGCCGTCCGCTTCCGGGCCCAGATGCTCGGCCTGCTCCGCGACCGCTGGCTCCCCCTGCTGGCCGCGGAGATCGTCAGCCAGCTCTCGGTGTTCCTGGTGTTCCTGGCCAGCGCGCGGTTCCTGGGGATCTCGAATGACGAGGTGTCGTGGGCGCAGATCCTGGCCGTGTTCGCCTTCGTCCGGCTCGCCACGGCGATGCCGATCATCCCTGGGAACGTGGGGATCGCGGAGCTCGGCTACATCGGTGGCCTGGCGCTGGCCGGGGCCCCGCAGACCCAGGCGGTCGCGGCGGTGCTGGTGTTCCGGTTCCTAACCTACTTCGTACAGATTCCCGTGGGGGGACTCACCTATCTGGTGTGGCGCCGGAACCGAAGGTGGCGCGAGCGGCGGCCGCCGGCGGTACGTGAAGATCCGCCACAGGAAGCTGCCGAAGTACGACACGGCGAAGGCGGCGAGGGCCAGCCAGGGCTGGTCGGCCACGGCGGCCCCGGCTACCAGGAACAGCCGTACGTCCCGGCTCCCCAGTAGGACCCCGAAGGACCTGCGTTCGACGAGGGCGGTCAGGGCCAGCGCCCGGTGGGCGCCGGGCAGGACCTTCTTCCCCGCCAGGTGGATGCCCGCCCACCCCACCGAGGACATGGCGATGATCAGGACCCGGAACTTCCGGGAGGGGTCGTTCCACACCCACAACCACAGCCCCGCCACGATGGCCGCGTCGACCATCCGGTCCAGGACGTCGTCCAGGAAGGCGCCCCATCGCGACGTGCGGTCGTGGAGGCGGGCCGTCTCCCCGTCCACCCCGTCCAGCACCGACGCGGCCTGGACGAACAGCCCTCCCACCAGGGCCCGGCTGGCGGAGAGCGACCATGCCGCCCACAGCCCCACCAGGAACGTCAGGATCGACAGGAGGTGCGGGGCCAGGCGGAGCGGCGCCAGCGTCATCGAGATCCGCGTCGAGACGGGACGGTTGAGGTGGCGCGACACCGGCCCGTCGGATTCCTTGGCCAGCGAACGCCGGACCAGCGTGCGGGCCACCCGCAGATTCGCCGGCGTGTCCACGTCCTGCCACCACACCCCGCCCGGGAGCGACACCGCCCGGATGGGCGCGCGGCGGCCCAGCGCCGTGACCGCGCCGGCCAGGGAATGGTCGCCGCCCTGCGCCGCCTCCCGCTGGGCGTCGAAGACCTCCGGCGGGAGCACGAACACCCCGCAGTCGATGGCGGGTTCGTCGAGGTCCTTGCGAAACGCCACCGCGGACCCGTCCTCGATCCGAACGCGCATCCCCTCGGCCCACGCCTCGGGCGCCGGGGAGCGGTCCACCAGCACGGCCGGCCCACCGGTCGCGACCAGCTCCTTGAGGGCGCCGTCGGCGAACGCGTGGTCGCCGCACAGCACCACGAACTGGCGCTCTCCGGCCATCGCGGGGAGGGCCGCGGCGAGCGAGGCACCGTTTCCCTGTTCCCAGGAATCGGCTCGGACCACCTCGACGTTGCTGCCGGCCAGGCGCGCGGCCACCGAGACCTCGTCGGCCTGGTAGCCCACCACCACGACGACCCGCTCCAGCCCGGCCGCGAACAGGGTCCGCACGGCCCGTTCCACGAGGGGCACGCCGCCAAGCTGGGTGAGGGCCTTCGAGCGGCCCCCGGTGGCGCGGGACAGCCGCTCGGAACGCCCGGCGGCAAGGACCACGCCCGATCGCGGCGCGGCCGGCGCCCTCGTGGCCATGTCAGAACGAACGCTCGGATCCTGGCCGATCATCCCCCCGACGGATCCCCCTTCCCTCCGATCGTGGCAAAAGGATGCCCGCTCCGGGCCCCCGTAGCAAGCGCGGGGCGGATGGGTTATCCGGCTCAGCTTCGGGGCTGGGCCCGAGCGGTCTGGCGAAGCTCGCGGAACGCCTCGATCAGGTCGGGGAGCTGGTAGTGGGCGTTGAGCCCGCTGGGGTTGGGCAGCAGCCAGGCCCGGGATCCTCCGAACGACTCCTCCTGGGGACCGATGGTCGCGGCCGGCCGATCCAGCGCGGTCCGGTAGGCGCCCAGTCCGAGGAACGCCACGAAGGCCGGTCCGAGCCTGCTGGTCTTCCCGGCCAGCCGGCGGGCGCCGGCCCGGAGCTCGCCGGCGGACAACTCGCCGGCCGACGCCGTGGCGCGGGCCACGAAGTTCGTGATGCCGCATCCCAACGCCGGCAGCTCGCCCTCCTCGAACGGCGAGAGCACGCGATCGGTGAACCCGGCGCCGGCGAGCACCTTCCAGAACCGGTTGCCGGGGCGGGCGAAGTGATGGCGAACGGCGGCCGAGTACAGCCCGGGGTTGATCCCGACGAACAGCACGTCGAGCCCGGAAGCAGCGACGTCCGGGACCGTGCGTCCGGAGGCCGCAGCCACCTGCTCGCGGGTGGGACGCCATGCGGCGCCTCGGGCGTCCCGTCGTTTGGCGACGCGCGGCTCGGCACGGCGGCGAGCGTCCTCGGGGGCGGCGTGGTGACGCACGGCCTCTACAGTAGGAGCATGCCGGAGCTTCCGGAGGTGCAGGCCCTGGTCGAGCGGCTGGGAGCGATCTTCGCGGGCGCGGAGCTGGAACGGATCGTCGCGCTCCAGTTCTCGGCCCTGAAGACCTTCGACCCGCCCCCCGAGTCCCTGCTCGGCCGGGCCCTCCAGGGCACGGGGCGGCGCGGGAAGTTCGCGATATTCGAGTTCGGCGGCCCCCGCCTGCTGGTGCACTTCTCGCAGGGCGGGCGGGCCGACGTGGAGGAGCCGCCGAAGGCGACCAAGCCCCGAGGCGCGGTGGCCCGGTTCCTGTTCCGGGACCACCCCGCGCTCCTGGTCAAGGAGTTCGGCACGGAGCGGAAGGCGGGCTGGTGGGTGCTGGGGCCTGGAGACGACGGCCCGCTGGCGAAGCTGGGGCCCGAGCCGTTCTCCGACGAGTTCGCGTCGTTCGTTCGCCAGGGCGACGACGCCCGGCGGATCCACACCATCCTGCGCGACCAGCGGTCGGTCGCCGGCGTGGGCCGGGGCTACTCGGACGACATCCTGCACCGGGCCGCCCTGTCGCCGTACGCGACGCTGAGGCAGCTGTCGCCGGACGACCGGGAGGTGTTCCTGGACTCGGTTCGGGCGGTGCTGGAGGAAGCCCTGGAGCTGGAGCGGCGCCGGACCGGCGGCTTCCCCACCAAGCTCGGCGACCACTTCACGGTGCACGGCCACTACGGCGAGGCGTGCCCACGGTGCGGCGCCGACCTCCGCCGGGTGTCCTACGAGTCCCACGAGGTCACGTACTGCCCGGACTGCCAGACCGGCGGCAAGGTCCTGGCGGACCGCCGGCTGTCCAGGCTGGTCCGGTAGGTCCGGCTACGGCGCGACGCTCTTCCCGAGCTCGGCGATCACCAGCCGGTACCCGAGGTCGTGGTCGTCGGCCGTGCGCAGGTGCCCGTACCGCCGGTCCCACTCCCCGCTGGCCAGGTCCGCAGCCAGCCGGCGCAGCCCGTCGGCGGTCCGATCCGGGGAGAGCACGCCGAACGGCGACATGCCCGCCCGGACACGCGGTTCGAGGTACGCCTCGGGCCGGGCCCAGAAGGCGCCGGTGAACCCGTCCCGGCAGTCCCGGGGGATCGGGACCGGCTCGACGCGCGCGCCGCCGAGAGCCCGCAGGATGTCGGAAATCGGCACGAAGCGCGCTCGGTCCAGCTCGATCAGCGCCGGAAGATAGTCCTGGAGCAGCCAGAACCGTTCCCACACGTCCTGGTCCGAGATCAGCAGCACGACCCGGCGCCGGGCCACCCGGCGGGCCTCGGCCAGCCCCCGTCGCCAGTCAGCCCAGTGGTGGATGGTCAGGATTCCCATCACCGCGTCGAAGGCCCCGTCGCGGAACGGCAGCGCTTCCGCTACCCCCTGGACGGCGGGGGCGGAGCCGGGCGGACGCTGCACGAGCATGGTCCGAGACGGATCCAGCGCCACCACGCGGCGGTCGTCCGGCTCGTAGGAGCCGGTCCCCGCGCCGACGTTCAGCACCGAGGCGGCGTCGCCCAGCGCCCGAACCACCACCGCGGCGATCCGAGGGTCTGTCCGCCGCGTCACGCCGTAGGCGCCGCCGATCCGGTCGTACTCGCGTGGGCCGGAGCTCACCCCACCAGTATGGGCGGCGGGTTGGCGCTGCTAGCGTGATCCGGCCATGAGCGCCGACGACGGCGGGTCGCCGCCTTCACCGCCCGCCCCGCCTCCCGTCCCGGAGATCGCTCGCCCGGGCGCCCTGATGCGCCTGCGCTCGTACCTCGTGGACCTCACCCCGCTTCGAACCTCCCGCCAGTTCCGGCTGTTGTGGATGGGACAGTCCGTCTCCGACATCGGGACCCTGGGGATCACCTGGGTGGCCATCCCGTTCCAGGTATACGCCCTCACCCGCTCGCCATTCGCCGTGGGCCTGGTGGCCCTGTTCGAACTGGTGCCGGTCCTCGCGCTGGGGCTGGTGGGCGGCGCCATCGCCGACGCGGTCGACCGGCGCAAGCTCCTGCTGTGGGCGAACCTGGGGCAGGCTGCCGCGGCCGCCCTGCTGGCCCTGAACGCGCGGCCGTCCCTCGACCACCTGTGGGTCGTGTACGTCCTGGCCTCCGTGCAGGCCGCGCTGAGCGCTGTGGCACGGCCCGCGTTCGACTCGACCATTCCCCGCCTGGTGCCGAAGGAGCTCCTGCCGTCCGCCATCGCCACGTACGTGGTGGCCGGGACGTTCGGGTTCCTGGTGGGGCCGTTGCTGGGCGGGTCGATCATCGCCGCCTTCGGCCTGGCGGTCGCCTATCTCGTGGACGCGGGGACGTTCGTGTGGGCCCTCGCCTTCGTGGCGGCCATGGCTCCCGTTCCGCCGCACCACGAATCGGGGCCCCCGAGCCTCCGCTCCATCCGCGAAGGCCTCCGGTTCGCCGCCGGCCACCGCGTCCTGCTGGGGACGTTCCTGGCTGACTTGGTGGGACAGATCGGCGGCATGCCCCAGGCCCTGTTCCCCGCCGTGGCGCTCCGGCTGGGAGGAGGCCCCCGGACGCTCGGCCTGCTGTTCTCCGCGGGCGCCACCGGCAGCTTCCTGGTGAACCTGTTCGGCGGGCGCGGGAAGCACGTGCGGCGGCAGGGCGCCGTGATCCTGGTCGCGACGGCGGTGTGGGGGGCCGGGATCGTGGGCTTCGGGCTGGCCACCACGCTGTGGCTGGCGCTCGTGTGCCTGGCCGTGGCCAGCGGGGCGGACATGCTGAGCGGGATCTTCCGCATGGCCATCCCGGCGGCCGTGGTTCCCGACCGCCTGCGGGGACGAGTCTCCGGGATCGGGCTGATCGTGGTGGACGTGGGGCCCGCGCTCGGGAACCTCGAGGCGGGAGCTGTGGGCTCCCTGGTCGGCGTCCCTTTCTCGATCGTGTCGGGGGGCCTGGCCTGCATCGCCGGTGCGGCCATCCTGGCAGCGGCGCTCCCCGCCTTCACCCTCTACGATGCCTCGAAGCCGGCTCAGCCCGGCGAGGGAACCGCCCCCAGCCCCTGATCCGTCGGGCCTCAGGAGGAGATGGAACGCCAGATCGTGGAGTGGTGCTCCTTCGACTGAACTCAGTAGCCTGCGCGCGTGGATCGCACGGTGCACTACGCGCGCAACGGCGACGTGCACCTGGCCTACCAGGTGGTCGGGGACGGGCCCGTCGATCTGGTCTACGCGCCGGGCATCTGGTCGAACCTCGACGTGATGTGGGAGGAGCCGCGGTGGGCCAGGTTCCTGGAGCGCCTGGCCTCGTTCTCCCGGCTGATCCTGTTCGACATGCGAGGGATCGGGCTGTCGGACCGGGGACGGGAGCCGCCGGTCCTCGAGCTCCAGATGGACGACGTCCGCGCCGTGATGGACGCGGCCGGTTCCGAGCGCGCCGCGGTGTTCGGCGGCGCCCGGGGGGCGGCCATGACACTATTGTTCGCCGCCAGCTATCCGGACCGGACCCGGTGGCTGGTCCTGTACGCGCCGGTGGTGAGGACCCTCCGGAGCCCGGACTGGCCATACGGCCGGACGCCCGAGGAGATGACCGCCTTCTACGAGCGCTTCGTGGCCGAGATGGGAACCGGCGCGAACCTCGATCTCCAGGGCCCGCTCGGCTTGCAGGAGCCCGCCTTCGTGAAGTGGTGGGCCCGCTTCGAGCGTCTCGTCGCCAGCCCCGGTGATTTCCGGGAAATCGCCACGATCCTGGGGCAGATCGACGTCCGGCGCGTGGTCCCGTCCGTCCAGGCACCCACGCTGGTGTTGCACCGTACCGGCGACATCATCAGCGACGTCGGCCAGGGCCGGTGGATCGCGGAGCACATTCCTGATGCACGCCTCGTGGAGCTCGAGGGGAATGATCACCTCCCCTTCCTGGGCGACCAGGACGCCATCGTGGACGAGATCCAGGAGTTCCTGACGGGCGTCCGTCCCGCGCCGGACTCCGACCGTGTGCTGGCCACCGTGCTGTTCACCGACATCGTCGGATCGACGGAGCTCGCCTCGACGCTGGGCGACCGGGCCTGGCGCGACCGGCTGGAGCGCCACCACGCGGTGGTGCGGGGCGCCCTCGCCCAGTACCGGGGCCGCGAGGTCGACACGGCCGGCGACGGGTTCATGGCCGCATTCGACGGCCCGGCCCGAGCCATCCGGTGCGCCCGCGCCATCGTGGAAGGCGTGCGAGAGCTAGGCCTCGAGGTCCGGGCCGGCATCCACACGGGGGAGTGCGAGCAGATGGGGGACCGACTGGGCGGAATCGCGGTCCACACCGCCGCTCGGGTGGCCGCCGCCGCCCAGCCAGGCGAGGTGCTCGTGTCCGGCACGGTGCGAGATCTGGTAGCCGGCTCCGGGATCCGCTTCCTGGACCGTGGGGAGCACGAGCTGAAGGGCGTGCCGGGCCGGTGGGCCCTGTACCGGCCAGAAGGGTGAGCCCTTTCGCCATCGCCCGGTTTGACCCGGGGCCGGGTGCATGGCTTGAATGGGCGACGAGAGGAAAGGAGGCGCCATGCTGGATCAATACGACTGCACGGCGACCCTGCCGGCCAGCGACATCGAACGCGCCAAGGCCTGGTATCGGGACAAGCTCGGGTTCACGCCGGCGGAGGAGTTTCCCGACGGCAGCGCGAACTACAAGTCGGGCTCGAGCAAGTTCTTCCTGTACCCCACCCAGTACGCGGGGACGGCGCAGAACACCGCGCTCGGTTGGGACGTCGACGACCTGGAGAAGGTGGTCGAGGACCTGCGGGGCCGCGGGGTGGTGTTCGAGGAGTACGACTTCCCCGGGCTGAAGACCGTCAACGGGATCGCCGAGCTCGAGGGCGTCGAGCGAGCTGCCTGGTTCAAGGACAGCGAGGGGAACATCCTCTCGGTCGGCCAGCGCACCTCGTAGGTACACGGGCGTCGGGCCGCGCCGCCCCTCCAGGAT